>NZ_JBFBEA010000001.1:0-278227 GCF_040683495.1 Streptomyces sp. NPDC093544
GGCAGCGCGGCTCCAACGAGAACACCAACGGCCTGCTGCGGCAGTACTTCCCCAAGGGCACTGACCTGTCCCGCTACAGCCGCGAGGACCTGGACACCGCCGCAGCCGAACTCAACAGCCGCCCACGCAAAACGCTCGGCTGGGAAACCCCAGCCGAGCGTCTGTCTAAACTGCTCGCCACCACACGTCAGTGATCACGTGTTGCGACGACCCCTGGAATTCGCCTTCGGAGGGGCGGGCCTTCGTTCGTGTGTCTCTTCGCTGCTACGGCCGTTGTGTCACTGCCCGGCGTACTTGTCGCTCACCTGGTCGTACACGCCCTTGGCCACCGTGCCGAGGTGCGGACCCGCCAGCCAGCCCGAACTGACCGGGCCGATCGACGTGTTGGACACCAGCGCGGGCTTGCCGTCGGCCCCCGCGGCCACCCAGCCGCCGCCGGACGAACCGCCCGTCATGGTGCACCCGATGCGGTACATCGTCGGGTCGGTCTTCACGATCGACAACCGCCCCGGCTTGTCCGTGCACTGGAGCATGGACTCGCCGTCGAACGGCGCCGCCGCCGGATAACCGGTCGCCGTGATGCTCGCCACCTTCGGCACGGCCGGAGCGCTGAAGTTCACCGGCAGCGCCGAACCGACGGTCTCCTCAAGGGACTTGCCGCTACCGCCCTCTTCCGGCGTCACATGCAGCACGGCGAAGTCGTACGGGGCTCCCTGGCCGCCCGTGGCGCCGCCCTGCTCGATCCACTGGTCCGAGGTCTGCGCCCAGTCGCTCCACCAGACGCCGTACGGTGCGACCTCCTCCTTCGTGGCGGTCGCCAACTCGGCCGCCGTGGCGCGGTCGTTGTTGTACGAGGGAACGAAGGCGATGTTGCGGTACCAGCCGCCCGTCTTGCCCGAGTGCACGCAGTGGCCCGCGGTCCACACCATGTTGGACTTGCCCGGGTTGGCCGGGTCCTCGACCACCGTCGCCGAGCAGACCATCGTGCCCTCGGGAGAATCGAAGAACACCTTGCCCGCCTCGGCGGCGTTGTCGTGGTACGGCGCCTGTACGGTCTGCGCGGTCACGGGAACCGGGGTCGGGTCGGTGACACCCTGGTCACCGGAGAGGTCGCTCTCGTCAACGCCCTTGTTCTCATCCGGATCGTCCGCCTCCCGCATCCGGTCCGGGTCCCACAGGCCCTCGATGATCGGGTTGATGTAGTCCTCGGCCTCGCGCAGCCAGTCGTCCTTGTCCCAGTTCTTCCAGGCGCCGTCCTTCCACTTGTCGACATCGATTCCGTGCTCTTTGAGCCTGTCCCTGATGTCGTCCGGAATCGTGATCTTGTCGTCGCCGCTCTGGGCCGCGGACGAGGTGGCCTCGCCACCGGCTGTGTCGTCGCCCGAGCCGCAGGCGGTGGCGGTCAGCGCGAGTGTCGCGGTGAGACAGATGGCGGCCAGCACGGGGGAGGTGCTGCGGCGCGTGCCCCTCCCTCGACGACCGGCGAAGGGCGGGCGTATCGATCGCATGGTGTAACTCCCCCTGGAGATATGAGAACTGGGTGCTGCGGGTGCGGGTGCGGGTGCGTTTGCGGGCGCGTGTGCGCCGTGTTCTGCGGTGTGGTGCGAGTACGGGGCTGGTGCTGGTGCGGGTGCCTGGCAGTGGCCTGTACGGACTACCGGCTTCGGCGTCGTTCGGCGTCACCGAACGACATCACAGACTATGCGGTTGCTGTGGGGGACATCCGACGGAACGGCAACGGTTCCGTCACGGCAAGGATCTTCGGCTCACCCGCTTCCCCGCGCGGGCAGCGTCGTTGGTACGTACGGGGGGCCTGCCGCATGCGTTCAGAACCCCCTGCCAACTCGTCTCTGGACAGCGGGAGGAGCTGAAGTCGTGGCCGTGACCGAGTCTTCGGTGGTGCCGGTGGGGCGTGAGCCCGAGGAGCCGCGTGAAGGTGTGTCTCGCGCTTCCGGCGAGGCGCCAGAAATTGTGTCCGGCGCCGCCGAGGGGGCGCGCGCGGCGCACGAGGGGATTCTGCGGCGCCAGTCGGCGCGAGAGTCGGCGGCGCGCACCTACGCACGTGCTCTGCCGATCGTCCCCGTGCGGGCGCGCGGCCTGACGATCGAGGGCGCCGACGGGCGCCGCTACCTGGACTGCCTGTCCGGCGCGGGGGCCTTGGCCCTGGGACACAACCATCCGGTGGTGCTGGAGGCGATCAGAAAGGTCCTCGACTCAGGAGCCCCGCTGCATGTCCTGGACCTCGCCACACCCGTCAAGGACGCCTTCACCACTGAGCTGTTCCGCACGCTGCCGCCCGAGTTCGCCGCCCGCGCGCGGGTGCAGTTCTGCGGACCCGCCGGGACGGACGCCGTCGAGGCCGCGTTCAAGTTGGTGCGCGCGGCGACCGGGCGCACCGGGATGCTCGCGTTCACCGGCGCCTACCACGGGATGACCGCGGGGGCGCTCGAAGCATCCGGGGGTGCGACCGATGTACGCGTCGCGCGCCTGCCCTATCCGCAGGACTACCGCTGCCCGTTCGGCATCGGCGGCGATCGCGGCGCCGAACTGGCGGCGCGCTGGACCGAGTCCGTGCTCGACGACCCCAAGTCGGGCGTGCCGCACCCCGCCGGGATGATCCTCGAAACGGTCCAGGGCGAGGGCGGGGTGATTCCCGCGCCCGACGCATGGGTGCGCAGGATGCGTGAGATCACCGCGTCACGGTCCATCCCGCTGATCGTGGACGAGGTTCAGACCGGCGTCGGCAGGACAGGGGCCTTCTGGGCGGTCGAGCACAGCGGGATCACGCCGGACGTCATGGTTCTGTCCAAGGCCATCGGTGGAAGCCTGCCGTTGGCCGTCGTCGTCTACCGGGACGACCTCGACGTCTGGCAACCCGGCGCCCACGCGGGCACATTCCGCGGCAACCAACTCGCCATGGCCGCGGGCACGGCGACCCTCGCGTACGTCCGTGAAAACCACCTAGCCGAACGCGCCGGGACTCTGGGCGCTCGCATGCTCGCCCAACTCCGTGGACTGGCCGACGAGTTCTCCTGCATCGGAGACGTTCGCGGTCGGGGACTGATGATCGGCGTCGAGCTGGTGGACCCCGAAGCGGCCCCGAACCCCGCTGCCGGCGGTTCCCGACCCGCCGCCCCCGAACTCGCCGCCGCCGTCCAACGGGAGTGCCTCCGCCGAGGCTTGATCGTGGAACTGGGCGGCCGCCACGCCGGCGTGGTCCGACTCCTCCCTCCGCTGACCATCAGCGATGAACAGGCGAGCGCCGTACTCGACCGGCTCGCGGACGCGGTGAGTGCGGTGGCGCGAGGGCATTTGGGGCGTGGTGGGGGCGGGGCACGTGGGGAGCCGGACGAGGACGGGAGCCCTGGTGGGTGTTCTGCCGGGACTCGGCTTCGAGATCGCGGCGAACCGCTCGAGCCCGCCGACCCAGGTCGGCGTTCCGGGTGTGCCGAACACACCGGGTAGGGCGTCAGCGGCCGGGCGCTCGGGCTGCTCGGTTGTTGCGACGCCCGGGCGCCGGTTATCCGGGTTGCTCGGGTTGCTCGGGTTGTCCGGCTCGTTGGGGAGGCGAGTGGGCGACGCGGTGGCGGGGACACCGAGGGACCTCACAGGGCTCGCGGCGTCGGAGCGCGAGGGCGTGCGGGCCCGGAGTGCGCCGCACGGCGCTGCGGTCTGGCGCACGGCGTTACGGCGCTTGGGTCGGTCGTACGGCGCCCGGGTCTGGCGCCCGGCGTACGGCGCTTGGGTCTCTCGTATGGCGTGGGGCACCGGCCCCGCAGCACCTCACCCCTGCGGGACGCACCCATCCGCTCTCACTCGTCCCGGCTCTCAGTGGTCCAGCTTCTGCCCCATCCCGGCTCCCGCCCGTGGTGGCTCTCCACTTGGAGCACCACCGGTCACCCCTCGCCCGGTGGAAGCCAGCCACTCGTACCGACCCCGCACCAGCCGGCCCGGACCGGACCTCCAATCCCACTGGCACCTCTCCCCCACCCGGATCAACCAGGAACGCCAAAGGCCCAACGCACGCCCGTACCGCCCCGGTTCGTCGCCGCACGAGCTCGAACGACCCCACAAGGAACTCTCTTGAACGCCACCCCCGCACCCGACGGTCGTCCCCACATCCACGAGCGAGCGGCCCCGGGCACGCAGACCCCGCTCGTCCCCGCGGCCGAATCGGTCCCCCGCCAGAAGCAAGGGGCCAGGGAGTCCGAGCGGCTGCGCGGCGTCACCGCCGACCTGTTGGAGCACCCCGACGCACAGACCGCGGCCCAGGCTGCGGCTGTCGAAAACTTGCTGCGCTGCTGGGTACGGGAGAACAACCTGCCCGCCCCCGAGGACGGCACCCTCCGTATCCCGCTCCCCGCCAGCGCCACAACCCTGCTCACCCCCGTCCACTACTGGTCGCCCACCGGTTGGCACCGCCTCGGCCCCCCTTACCTCGCCGATGCTCCCGATGAGGCACCGCCCGCCGACGCGGTCACAGTCGCGGCGCTGCTCGCACGGCAAGCGGTCACGGACGCGACGACAGCCGGCCCCGACCTAGCGCAGGCCAGCCCCGGCCCCGACCCTGCGCCAGCCACCCCCGGCACCGACCCCACGTCGGCCACCCCCGGCAGAACAACCCGCGGCGACAAAGCACCCCGCCCCCAACCGCAGGGTTCACACAGCCCCGCCGGCGATGGAGCCGACCTTGTCGGCCGCGTCGCCGATTCCGTTCGGCGTACCGCCGTGTTCATCAGCGACCGCAGGGAACACCCCGCCGACGAGCCCGACCTCTTCCTCACCGCCGAGCAGGCGCTCCTACTCGGTCACCCGCTGCACCCCACACCGAAGAGCCGCGAAGGACTCTCCGAGGCGCAAGTCCGGCTGTACTCGCCGGAGCTGCGCGGCTCCTTCCCGCTGCACTGGATGGCTGTGGCCCCCTCGGTGCTGGCGGCCGACTCGGCGTGGACGGAACGCGGCCGCCCCGTCACCGCGGAGCAGCTCACGGCACGGCTGGCCGGCGCAGGGCTGTCCCTGCCCGACGGGTACGCCGCCCTGCCCATGCATCCCTGGCAGATGGGCGAGGTCCGCCACCGTCCCGAAACCGCGGCCCTGCTGGACGCGGGGCTGCTCCAGGACCTCGGCCCTCATGGCTCCGCATGGCACCCCACCTCCTCGGTCCGCACCCTCTACCGCTCCGGTGCCCCCGCGATGCTGAAGCTGTCGCTGGGCCTGCGCATCACCAACTCCCGTCGTGAGAACCTCCGCAAGGAACTCCACCGTGGCGTGGAGGTCCACCGCCTCTTGCGCAGCGGCCTGTTCAAGCAGTTGCAGGCCGTCCACCCGGGCTTCGACATCGTCCGTGACCCCGCCTGGCTGGCCGTCGACGGCCTGGACGGCACCCCCTTGCCCGGACTCGACGTGATGATCCGCCACAACCCGTTCAGCCCGACGGACGACATCGGCTGCATCGCGGGACTGGTCTCGCCCCGGCCCCATGCCCAACCCGGTACACGGGACCAGGCTGAGGGCAGGCCCCCGGCGTGGTCCCGGCTCGCCGAGATCGTCACCCGTCTCGCCGGCCGCACCGGCCGCCCCCGCGGCGCTGTCGCCACCGAGTGGTTCCTGCGCTATCTGGAGCAGGTCGTACGCCCCGTGCTCTGGCTGGACGGCGAGGCGGGGATCGCTCTGGAAGCGCACCAGCAGAACACGCTGCTCCTGCTGGACCCCGAGGGGTGGCCCACGGGCGGCCGTTACCGCGACAACCAGGGCTACTACTTCCGCGAATCGCGGCGCGCGGAACTCGACGCCCGGCTGCCCGGCATCGGCGAGCACAGCGACACATTCGTCTCCGACGAGGTCACCGACGAACGCTTCGCCTACTACCTCGCGATCAACAACGTGCTCGGCCTGGTCGGCGCGTTCGGCTCCCAGCACCTGGCAGACGAAGAGCTGTTGCTCGCAGCGTTCCGTCGCTTCCTCGCCGACGTGGCCACCGGCCCGGCCCGGCTGCGTACGTCCCTGCCTGCCCATCTGCTCGACTCACGCGTCCTGCAATGCAAGGCCAACTTGCTCACCCGGCTGCACGGCCTCGACGAACTCGTCGGTCCCGTCGACACCCAGTCCGTCTACGTCACCATCACCAACCCCCTTCATTCCTGAGGAACATGACCCACCCGTCTCCTGAGAGGAGCGTCGCCGTGCCTCCTGCCGATGCGAGCGCCGACGCCGGTACCGCCCCCGTCACCGAACTCGGCGCCGAAACGCAGCCCGGTTCGAACCCCGGCGCCAGTACGGACTGCGAGGACACCCTGGACCTGCGTCTGCCTGACGAGCTCATCGCACTCTTCGCCGAGGACGCCAGAGCACATGGCGACACCAGGGGAGAGCGGAAAAGCACGACGGAGAAAGTCGGCGTCACCCCGGCCGGTGACGACCTGCTCGACCCCGGCGGTGACGATCTATTCGACCGCGTCTGTGACGACCTGCTCGACCGCGTCGGTGGCTGGGGGCCGACCGATACTCCCGCGGGCGCCTTCCACCTCGTCCCCGTACGCGTCGAGCGTGATCTCCCGCTCGTCACCCGCTGGATGAACGACCCTGCCGTCGCCGCGTTCTGGGAGCTGGCGGGGGCCCAGTCCGTGGCCGAAGAGCACCTACGTCGTCAGCTGGAAGGGGATGGACGAAGTGTTCCCTGCCTCGGCGTGCTGGACGGCACCCCCATGAGCTACTGGGAGATCTACCGCGCGGACCTAGACCTCCTGGCGCGCCATTACCCCGCCCGACCTCACGACACCGGAATCCACCTCCTCATCGGTGGTGTCGCCAACCGTGGGCGAGGTCTCGGCTCCACCCTGCTGCGAGCTGTCGCCGACCTCGTACTGGACAAGCGCCCCTCGTGCGCTCGCGTTGTCGCGGAACCCGACCTTCGCAACACCCCCTCCGTCTCCGCCTTCCTGAGCGCCGGCTTCCGGTTCTCGGCCGAGGTCGACCTGCCCGACAAGCGGGCAGCCCTCATGGTCCGAGACCGGGCCCTGCGCGATCTGTTGTAGCGCCGTCACATGTAGTACACCGCTCGACCCGATCCGGTTCCCTGTCGAGGAGTCCCCGTGCCGAATTCATCCGCCACCCCGGCATCCGGCGAGCCGCCAGCTCTGTACGACCCCCCTGAGCTGGGCAAAGAACGGTGGGAGCAGGCCGGCCGCCGCCTGCTCGCCAAGATGATCGGCGAGTTCTCGTACGAGGCGATCATCCAGCCGGAGCCGGAGCCGGAGCCGGAGCCGGACCTCGAACCGGATCCGGACCCCGAGCCGGATCCCGAATCCGAGCCCGAGCCCGAGCCCGAGCCGGCACCCGAGCCCCAGCCGGACAGCGTGTACACCTTCACCCCCTACACCCTCCGCCTCGACGCCGGCGGCAGCCTCTCCTTCCGCGCCCGCCGTACCGCGTACGACAGTTGGCGCCTCGACCCCGCCTCACTCACCCTCACGGAGGGAGGGGAAGAGCCGCGGCCCTTCACCGACCCGATCGGTTTCCTCACGCGGGCGCGCGGCACACTGGGGCTCGACGGGGCGACACTCGGCCACGTCATTCGTGAGCTGGGCACCACGCTCGCCGCGGACGCGCGCCTCGACCACAACGCCCTGACGGCGGCCGAACTGGTCCACCTGGGATACGCGGAACTGGAGGGCCACCAGACCGGCCACCCCTGGATCGTGCTCAACAAGGGCCGCCTCGGTTTCTCCGCGAGGGACGCGGCGGTCTGGGCGCCGGAGGCTCGCCGAGCGACGGCCCTTCCCTGGATCGCGGTGCGGACCACGCTCGCGAGCTACCGGGGTGTCCCGGGCCTGGACACCGCCGAGCAGCTCTACGCGCGCGAGCTCGCACCCGCCACCAGGGAATCCTTCGAAGGGGTACTCCGCGCGCGTGGGCTCGCGCCGGACTCGTACCTCTACCTGCCCGTGCACCCCTGGCAGTGGGACGGCATCGTGCTGCCGCTCTTCGCTTCGGCCGTCGCCGTGGGCGCGATCGTGCCCTTGCACTCGGACGGTGATCTGCGCCTGCCCCAGCAGTCGATTCGTACGTTCCTCAACGTCTCGCGCCCCGACAGACACACCGTGAAGCTTCCGCTGTCCGTGCTCAACACTCTGGTATGGCGCGGGCTTCCGACGGAACGGACACTCGCGGCTCCCGCCGTCACCTCCTGGATACACGCCCTGCGCGACGCCGATCCGTTCCTGCGTGACACCTGCCGGGTGATCCTGCTCGGCGAGGTCGCCTCGGTGACCGTCGGCCATCCTGTGTACGACGCCCTCCCTGAAGTGCCCTATCAGTACAAGGAGTTACTCGGAGCGATCTGGCGTGAGCCGATCTCCCGCCACCTGGCTCCCGGGGAACGCGCACGCACGCTGGCAGCGCTTCTGTACACCGACCCGGAGGGCCGTTCCTTCACGGCCCAGCTAGTCGCCCGTTCGGGCCTTGCCCCCAAAGTCTGGTTGCGGCGGCTGTTCGCCGCCCTGTTGCCGCCACTGCTGCATTTTCTCTATCGCTACGGCACTGTGTTCAGCCCACATGGTGAGAACGCGATCGTTGTCTTCGACGACCATGACGTACCCGTCCGACTAGCGGTGAAGGACTTCGTGGATGACGTCAACGTGAGCGCGGATCCGCTGCCCGAGCATGCGTCCATGCCGGACGAGGTAAGACATGTGCTGCTCACCGCGCCACCCGCCTTCCTGACCCAGTTCATCCATTCCGGGCTCTTTGTGGGGGTGTTCCGCTATCTCGCGCCGCTCTGCGAGGAACAACTCGGCGTCACGGAGGAGGAGTTCTGGTCCCTCGTTCGAGCGGAGATCATCCGCCACCAGACGCGCTTCCCCGAACTCAAGGAGCGTTTCGAGATGTTCGACCTGCTCACTCCACGTATCGAGCGCCTGTGTCTCAACCGCAACCGGCTGCATCTCGACGGATATCGCGACCGCTCCGAGCGACCGTACGCCGCCGTGCACGGCACCGTCCCGAACCCCCTCCACCAGTCATGATCACGCCTCAGGGACTCGTCTTGATCGCGACCGTCGTCCCCACCTTGATCGCCCGGTTGTCAGTGCCGCCCCTTAGGGTGGCAGAGCTATGACACAGCCCTCACTCCCCGAACTCCTGCATGCCGCCGTCACTGCCGTCGGCGGCACGGAGCGCCCTGGCCAGGTGACCATGGCCGAAGCCGTCGCAGGCGCCATCGATGACAGCTCCCACCTGCTGGTCCAGGCAGGCACCGGCACCGGAAAGTCGCTCGGCTACCTGGTACCCGCGCTCGCGCACGGGGAGCGGGTGGTCGTGGCGACCGCCACCCTGGCGCTCCAGCGGCAGCTTGTGGAGCGGGACCTTCCACGGACCGTGGACGCGCTGCATCCGCTGCTGCGCCGCCGCCCCGAGTTCGCGATGCTCAAGGGCCGGTCGAACTATCTGTGTCTGCATCGCCTGCGCGAGGGCATGCCGCAGGAAGAGGAGGGGGGCCTCTTCGACCAGTTCGAGGCCGCCGCTCCCACCAGCAAACTCGGCCAGGACCTCGTGCGGCTACGGGACTGGTCGGACGAGACGGAGACCGGGGACCGGGACAACCTGACGCCGGGCGTATCCGACCGTGCCTGGGCCCAGGTGTCCGTGTCGTCCCGGGAGTGCCTGGGCGCCAGCAAGTGTGCCTACGGAGCGGAGTGCTTCGCCGAGGCGGCCCGCGAGCGCGCCAAACTGGCCGAGGTCATCGTCACCAACCACGCGCTGCTCGCGATCGACGCCATCGAGGGCGCGCCGGTTCTCCCGATGCACGAGGTGCTGATCGTCGACGAGGCCCACGAGCTGGTCTCCAGAGTCACCGGCGTCGCGACCGGCGAGCTCACGCCCGGCCAGGTCAACCGTGCCGTGCGCCGTGCGGCGAAGCTGGTCAACGAGAAGGTGGCCGACCAGCTCCAGACCGCCGCCGAGGGCTTCGAGCGGCTCATGGAGCTGGCCCTGCCCGGGCGCCTGGAGGAGATCCCGGAGGATCTCGGGTACGCCCTGATGGCACTGCGGGACGCCGCCCGTACGGTGATCTCGGCGCTCGGCTCCACGCGCGACAAGTCCGTCAAGGACGAGGACGCGGTACGCAAGCAGGCCCTCGCCTCGCTGGAGACCGTGCACGATGTGGCGGAGCGCATCACCAACGGCTCAGAGTGGGACGTCGTCTGGTACGAGCGCCACGACCGCTTCGGCGCGTCACTGCGCGTGGCTCCCATGAACGTCTCCGGGCTCCTCAGGGAGAAGCTCTTCACGGACCGTTCCGTCGTCCTGACCTCCGCGACGCTGAAGCTCGGCGGTGACTTCAACGGAGTGGGAGCGTCGCTGGGGCTGGCCCCGGAGGGCATGGAGGGCGACGATCTCCCGCAGTGGAAGGGCGTGGACGTCGGTTCGCCCTTCGACTACCCCCGACAGGGCATTCTCTACGTTGCCAAGCATCTGTCCCGCCCCGCGCGTGACGGCGATCGCGGGGACATGCTGAACGAACTCACCGAGCTGATCCAGGCCGCCGGCGGTCGCACGCTCGGGCTGTTCTCCTCGATGCGGGCGGCCCAACTCGCCGCCGAGGAACTGCGCTCGCGCGTCCCCGAGTACCCCATCCTGCTCCAGGGCGAGGAGACGCTCGGCGAGCTGATCAAGAACTTCGCGGCCGATCCGAAGACCTGCCTCTTCGGCACCCTCTCCCTCTGGCAGGGCGTGGACGTTCCCGGTCCGAGCTGCCAGCTTGTCGTCATGGACAAGATCCCTTTCCCCCGCCCTGACGACCCCCTGATGAGCGCCCGACAAAAGGCCGTCGAGGACAAGGGAGGCAACGGTTTCATGGCCGTCGCCGCCACCCACGCGGCCCTGCTGATGGCCCAGGGCGCCGGCCGCCTCGTACGAGCGTCGGGGGACCGTGGCGTCGTCGCGGTCCTCGACCAGCGCCTGGCCACGGCGCGCTACGGCAGCTATCTGAAGGCGTCACTGCCCGACTTCTGGTTCACAACGGATCAGAATCAGGTACGGAGGTCGTTGGCGGCGATCGACGAGGCCGCGCGGAAGTCGGAGGAGGCGTAGCACCTGCGTCGGGGGCGGGGCGTGGCGGTGGTGGCCCGAGTCGCTGCCCCGAGCCGAAGCCGGGATTGACCGGGCGCGCGGCTGCGCCCAGGCAACGTGCCTGGTCTGCTCTGCGAACACAGACGCTGTATGTCGAGTAACCCGGCGAGCCTTGGCCCGGCCGGCAGCCGTGACACTCCGGAGCGGGGTTCGAACCACACCAGCTTGGTGACGCCGCTGAGCACCGGACGCCGTACCCCACGGTGCTGCCCAGGAAGCACTCAACGGGTCCGAGCCCTGGCCGGGATGGGCACAGCCCAAGCGGCCCCGGCCAGGGCGCCCGACGAGGGCAGACACTCCAGGACCTCGGCCAGGACGGGCACAGCCCAAGGCCCCACCGAAGGCAGGCAATCCCGGGCTCTCGGCCAGGTCGAGCACAGCCCAAGACGCCCGCCGAAGGCAGATACTCGATACTCGGGGGCCCTCGGTAGGACGGGCACAGCCCAAGACACTCGACAAGGGCAGGCCTGCATGGCCCCGGCCAGGCCAGGCACCCCCAAGGCCCCCGGACAGAAAACGCACAGGGCCCCGGAACCGGCGCCGTTGGTTCCGGGGCCCGGTCAGGGGCGGGGCGGAGTATCCCGCCTGTCACAGGGCGTTAGATCCGCCGCAGTACTGCCACGACCTTGCCGAGGATGGTCGCCTCGTCGCCCGGAATCGGCTGGTACGCGGAGTTGTGCGGCAGGAGCCACACATGCCCGTCCTCGCGCTTGAAGCGCTTCACCGTGGCCTCGCCTTCGAGCATGGCGGCCACGATGTCGCCGTTCTCCGCGACCGGCTGGCGGCGGACCGTGACCCAGTCTCCGTCGCAGATGGCGGCCTCGATCATCGAGTCACCGACGACCTTGAGGACGAACAGCTCGCCGTCTCCAACCAGCTGACGGGGGAGGGGGAACACGTCCTCCACCGATTCCTCGGCCAGGATCGGGCCACCGGCGGCGATACGGCCCACGAGTGGGACGTACGACGCTGCCGGCTTGCCCGCGGTGTCCGTGGGCTGCGCCGAGGACTGGTCGGAGCCCCGGACCTCGTAGGCGCGAGGGCGGTGCGGGTCGCGGCGCAGGAAGCCCTTGCGTTCCAGTGCCATCAGTTGATGCGCGACCGAGGAGGTGCTGGACAGGCCGACGGCCTGTCCGATCTCGCGCATCGACGGTGGGTAGCCGCGCCGTTGCACGGAGTCCCTGATGACCTCGATCACTCGGCGTTGCCGGTCGGTGAGGCCCGAGCTGTCCGCCCGGATGCCTGGAGGTCGGCCCGGCAGAGAACGCTTGGGCCCCTCATGATTCGCAGCTTCGTTCATCGCTTGCACCGGCTCGAGTCGGCCCTGGGAGCGGTCCTGGGCAGTGATGGTGGCACTGTCTGCGGTGGTGGTCACGTCGGCCCCTCTCGATGGTCTCCCTGCTGGACAACGGTAGTTGCTTTCGAAAGGTTGCGCCAAACACACGTTCGAGTGAAAAAGTGTGGAGTACCTGTCCTGATCATGCGTCTGGGTGTATGGCTAACGCTGCGTCTGGCGGACAAGAGGGCGTATTGCTGTACCCTCCACCGCCGGGGCGACAACCGAGCAGGTCGATCTGGGCCGCCGCCCAGTCTGCCACTCGGTATCCCGTCGACCGGGAACCGCCCCCCTTTTCTGCGGTGACCACGCTATCTCCGCGTGTCTGGAATCGGTATGGCCGTGCGGCACATGCCAATACGTGTGCGACACGCGCGTCATCGGTGAATTTACGGGCCAAGCCCCACATGTAGTGGTTGGATTGCGGCAGCAGCCCAGAAGTTGTGGTCCCCCGGGTCTCAGACCCCTCGGCCATCGCCTATGCTGGGCACTGCTTCGAGGGGCCCAAGGGGTCTCCCGAGCTCTATGAGTCGTGCTGTGAAGGAGGGTTGGAGCCATGCACTGTCCCTTCTGCAGGCACCCTGACAGCCGCGTCGTCGACAGTCGTACGACCGATGACGGCACGTCGATCCGCAGGCGCCGCCAGTGCCCCGACTGCTCCCGTCGTTTCACGACCGTGGAGACGTGCTCGCTGATGATGGTCAAGCGCTCCGGCGTGACCGAACCCTTCAGCCGTACCAAGGTCATCAATGGCGTCCGCAAGGCGTGCCAAGGGCGGCCTGTCACCGAAGACGCACTCGCCCAGCTCGGCCAGCGGGTCGAGGAAGCGGTGCGGGCCACCGGAAGCGCCGAACTGACCACCCATGACGTGGGACTGGCCATACTCGGCCCCTTGCAGGAACTCGACCTCGTCGCCTATCTGCGATTCGCGTCCGTCTACCGGGCGTTCGACTCGCTCGAGGACTTCGAGGCCGCCATCGTGGAACTCAGGGAAGAGACCAGTCAGCGTCCCGCTGTGGACGAGGCGGACGACGAAGACGCCTCCGCGGAGCGCCCGGAAAGCGACCGCGGGTCCGGAGAGACCGTCCAGGTCCCCGTGCCCGCCAGCGCCGCCGACTGACGGGAAGGCCGACTCCGGTCGGCTCGCCGACGGCGACCACAGACCTGTTGCGGGCGGCCGCGTTTGCGGCGCGCGCAGCATTCAGACACACACCGTGCCACGGGAACAACGAGGCACTTCTGGGCGTTTTAGCCCGATACAGGGAGGCGGCATGACAGAGACGGCGAGCGGTCCGGCACGAGGTTCCCGCACCAAGGGAACCAAGGCCACCAAGGGACTGCGCATCGAGCGCATCCACACCACTCCCGGCGTGCATCCGTACGACGAGGTGGAATGGGCACGCCGTGACGTCGTCCTGACCAACTGGCGCGACGGATCGGTCAATTTCGATCAGCGTGGCGTCGAGTTCCCCGACTCGTGGTCGGTGAACGCGGTCAACATCGTCACCAGCAAGTACTTCCGCGGTGCTGTCGGCACTCCGCAGCGCGAGGTGAGCCTCAAGCAGCTCATCGACCGCATTGTGAAGACGTACCGGAAGGCCGGTGAGGACTACAAGTACTTCACCTCGCCCGCCGACGCCGAGATCTTCGAGCACGAGCTGGCGTACGCCCTCCTGCACCAGATCTTCAGCTTCAACTCCCCGGTGTGGTTCAACGTCGGCACGCCGCAGCCCCAGCAGGTCTCCGCCTGCTTCATCCTGTCCGTCGACGACTCCATGGAGTCGATCCTCGACTGGTACAAGGAAGAGGGCATGATCTTCAAGGGCGGTTCCGGCGCCGGCCTGAACCTCTCCCGCATCCGCTCCTCCAAGGAGCTGCTCTCCTCGGGCGGCAACGCCTCGGGTCCCGTCTCCTTCATGCGCGGTGCCGACGCCTCCGCAGGAACGATCAAGTCGGGTGGCGCCACGCGCCGCGCGGCCAAGATGGTCATCCTCGACGTCGACCACCCCGACATCGAAGGTTTCATCGAGACCAAGGTGAAGGAAGAGGAGAAGATCCGCGCCCTGCGTGACGCGGGCTTCGACATGGACCTGGGCGGCGACGACATCACGTCCGTCCAGTACCAGAACGCCAACAACTCGGTCCGTGTGAACGACACGTTCATGAAGGCGGTCGAGGCGGGCGGCAAGTTCGGCCTGACGTCCCGCATGACCGGCGAGGTCATCGAGGAGGTCGACGCCAAGTCGCTCTTCCGCAAGATGGCCGAGGCTGCGTGGGCGTGTGCGGACCCCGGTATCCAGTACGACGACACCATCAACGCCTGGCACACGTGCCCGGAGTCCGGCCGGATCAACGGCTCGAACCCGTGCAGCGAGTACATGCACCTGGACAACACGTCCTGCAACCTCGCCTCGCTGAACCTGATGAAGTTCCTGAAGGACGACAGCAAGGGACACCAGTCCTTCGACGTCGAGCGCTTCTCGAAGGTCGTCGAGCTGGTCATCACCGCGATGGACATCTCCATCTGCTTCGCGGACTTCCCGACCCAGAAGATCGGCGAGAACACCCGCGCCTTCCGTCAACTGGGCATCGGTTACGCCAACCTGGGCGCCCTCCTGATGGCGACCGGTCACGCGTACGACTCAGACGGCGGCCGTTCCCTCGCCGGCTCCATCACCTCGCTGATGACGAGCACGTCGTACAAGCGTTCCGCCGAACTCGCCGCGGTCGTCGGCCCGTACGACGGTTACGCCCGCAACGCCCAGCCGCACCAGCGCGTCATGAAGCAGCACTCCGACGCCAACGCCGTGGCCCCCCGCGTGGACGACCTGGACAGTCCGATCTGGGCCGCCGCCACGGAGGCCTGGCAGGACGTCCTCCACCTCGGTGAGAAGAACGGCTTCCGCAACGCGCAGGCCTCGGTCATCGCCCCGACCGGCACCATCGGTCTCGCGATGTCCTGTGACACCACCGGTCTTGAGCCCGACCTCGCGCTGGTCAAGTTCAAGAAGCTGGTCGGCGGCGGCTCGATGCAGATCGTCAACGGCACCGTTCCGCAGGCCCTGCGCCGCCTGGGCTACCAGGAGGAGCAGATCGAGGCGATCGTCGCCCACATCGCCGAGAACGGCAATGTGATCGACGCCCCGAGCCTCAAGCACGAGCACTACGAGGTGTTCGACTGCGCCATGGGCGAGCGCTCCATCTCCGCGATGGGCCACGTCCGCATGATGGCCGCGATCCAGCCGTGGATCTCCGGCGCGCTCTCCAAGACGGTCAACCTGCCGGAGACGGCGACCGTCGAGGACGTCGAAGAGGTCTACTTCGAGGCCTGGAAGATGGGCGTCAAGGCGCTCGCGATCTACCGGGACAACTGCAAGGTCGGCCAGCCCCTCTCCGCCAAGACCAAGGACAAGGCGAAGGTCGAGGTCACCGCCAAGGCCGAGGAGACCATCCGTACCGCGGTCGAGAAGGTCGTCGAGTACCGCCCGGTCCGCAAGCGTCTCCCCAAGGGCCGTCCCGGCATCACCACCTCCTTCACGGTGGGCGGCGCCGAGGGCTACATGACCGCCAACTCCTACCCGGACGACGGTCTCGGCGAGGTCTTCCTGAAGATGTCGAAGCAGGGGTCCACCCTCGCCGGCATGATGGACGCCTTCTCCATCGCCGTCTCGGTGGGCCTGCAGTACGGCGTGCCCCTGGAGACGTACGTCTCCAAGTTCACGAACATGCGCTTCGAGCCGGCCGGTATGACGGACGACCCGGACGTGCGGATGGCGCAGTCGATCGTCGACTACATCTTCCGCCGCCTGGCGCTGGACTTCCTGCCCTTCGAGACGCGCTCCGCGCTCGGTATCCACTCCATCGACGAGCGGCAGCGTCACCTGGAGACCGGGTCGTACGAGCCGTCCGACGACGACGTGGATGTCGAGGGCCTTGCCCAGTCCGCGCCCCGCGCGCAGGAACTGAAGGCCGTCGCCGCCCCCAAGGCGGAGGTCGCGGTCGAGGCGGTCAAGCCCGCCCCGCAGGAGATCCACACCAGTGCCGAACTGGTGGAGATGCAACTCGGTATCCAGGCGGACGCCCCCCTGTGCTTCTCCTGCGGCACGAAGATGCAGCGGGCCGGCTCCTGCTACATCTGCGAGGGCTGCGGCTCGACCAGCGGTTGCAGCTGATCTCAAACGCTGAATGACGCGAAGGGCGGTACGGCTTGTGGCCGTGCCGCCCTTCGCGTGCTTCAGACCTTCAGTGCTCAGGATTCCTCAGGGCTGCCCATGACTCTGGCGAAGGTCGCCGGGTCCGTGTCGTATCCGCGGATGCCGGGGTGGAAAGTCCACTCTTCGGAGTCGTCGCGCACGAACTCCCCGACGGTCGCCGCCGTGGACCCCAGGACATCGCCGAATTGGTCCTCGGCCAGGACGGTGTAGCCCTCGCGCATGCGCAGGGCGGGGTTCGCCACGCCGACGAACGTCTTGTGGCCGCCGCGCTGTTGGATGAGCACGCCGACCACCACGCGGGCGAAGCGCCTGTCCAGGCGGTTCAGTTCCAGCGTCATGACCTCGTCCCAGCCGAAGCCCTTGCCGTCCTTGCTGTCCCGGTTCAAATAGATGGTGCCGTCCGGGGAGCGGCTGTCGAAGTGCACTACATAGGTGGGTTTTCCGAACGGGTCGGTCGCCGGATACGTCGCCGCGATGATGTCGAGATCGGTCGAGGGCTCACCAACGGGACTCGGATCCCACTTCACCGAGAGCTCGACCTTGCGGATGCCTTTGTTGAGACCGTTCAACAGATCTCTCCTCCCCGTTCCCCATCTGCTTCCCGACTCAACTGCTGTGAAATCAGGGTTGGTTGCCCATCGTGCCACGCGCGCCGGGGCGCTCGCGCGGATGTCCTGCGCCGGAGCGTGACCGGCGCCACGTTCCGTGGCCTTACGATGGCGCGGTGCTGGTCAAGTGGATTCGCTGCACCGTGGTCGACCGCCGCGGTTTCGAGCGGGGGCAGCGAAAGTGGGCGGGGCTTCTGGGCGAGCCAGGTTTCCGGGGACAGGGCGGGGGATGGAGCCGGGAGCGGTCCGGCGTCGCGCACATTTTCACCTTCTGGGAGAGCCGTGCCTTCTACGACTCCTTCATGGCCCGCTCCCACGACAGGCTCGCCGCGACGCAGTCGGGCACTTTCAAGGATTCCCAGGTCAAGTTGTTCGATCACCGTTTCGATGTGAAGACGGGCTTCGAGCCGCGCTTCACGGACACGGACGTGGTGCGGGTGGCCCACTGCCGTATCCACCAGGAACGGGCCGAGCATTTCGCGCTGATGCAGGAGAAGGTCTGGAACCCCGCGATGGCGGGCTCGCCCGGCATGGTGCGCGGCCTGTTCGGCGAGGCGCCAGGACATGAGTTCCTGATCCTCTCCATGTGGCAGTCGGCCGCCGAGCACGGAAAGTACCGCTCCGAGCGTGTGGAACGGCTCGCGTTGCGCGCGCAGACCGAGGCCGACGTGGCCGCCCTCGCGGGCGACATCGTGGAGCTGGAGCCCGGCTGGACGGTCTGACGAGCCACCTGCCGCGCGCCCCGATGTGTGCCGGTCTTGTGTGACCTACGCCGTATGGAGCCCGTACGAGTGCTCGATCGGGGGTCATCCCATTTAGGGTCTTGGCATGGTTCGACCACGGCGCATCGTTCTTGTCCGGCACGGCGAGTCAACGGGCAACGCCGATGACACCGTGTATGAACGCGAGCCCGACCATGCCCTGGGGCTCACCGAGCGGGGCTGGCGGCAGGCGGAGGAGACCGGGAAACGGCTGCGGGAGGTGTTCGGGCGCGAGAGCGTAAGCGTTTACGTCTCCCCGTACCGCCGTACCCACGAGACGTTCCGCGCCTTTCACCTCGATCCGGAGCTCGTACGGGTGCGCGAGGAGTCGCGGCTGCGCGAGCAGGACTGGGGCAACTGGCAGGACCGCGACGACGTACGCCTTCAGAAGGCGTACCGGGACGCGTACGGGCACTTCTTCTACCGCTTCGCGCAGGGTGAGTCCGGCGCCGATGTGTACGACCGGGTCGGCGGCTTCCTGGAGAGCCTGTACCGCAGCTTCGAGGCGCCCGACCACCCGCCGAACGTGCTTCTGGTGACACACGGCCTCGCCATGCGGCTGTTCTGCATGCGCTGGTTCCACTGGACGGTCGCGGACTTCGAATCGCTGTCGAATCCGGGGAACGGGGAGACGCGGATGCTCGTCCTCGGCGAGGACGGCAGGTACACGATTGACCGGCCTTTCGAACGTTGGCGCGATCCGGAACCGTACGGAATCACCGGATAGAGTGGCAGGGCGATGACCGCTGACTACTCTTCCTCAGGACGCCTGGACCGCGCCATGGCCAGCCTACGCGGACTCGCGGTGGGGGACGCGCTGGGCTCACAGTTCTTCGTGCCCGCGAACTACCCGCTGCTGAAGCGCCGCGAGCTGCCGCCCCGGCCCTGGCAATGGACCGACGACACCGAAATGGCCTGCTCCGTAGTGGCCGTTCTGGCTACCCATGACCGCATCGACCAGGACGAGCTGGCCCGGTCCTTCGCCGAGCACCATGACTTCGACCGGGGCTACGGGCCCGCGGTCAACCGGCTGCTGAGACTGGTCAGGGAGGGTGGCGACTGGCGCGAGCTGTCGGCCGCCCTCTTCAACGGACAGGGTTCGTGGGGCAACGGCGCCGCGATGCGAATCGCCCCTCTGGGGGCCTGGTACGCGGACGATCCGGAGCAGGCCATGCACCAGGCCGAGATCTCCGCGTACCCCACACACCAGCACCGGGAGGGAGTGGTGGGCGCCATGGCCGTTGCAGCGGCCGCGGCGCTGGCCGCCGATCCGGCCGGCCCGCCGAGCGCCGAAGCCCTGCTCGACGGCGTCATCGCGCTCGTCCCGCGCAGCGCCGTCGGCGTCGGGCTGCGACGTGCCCGGGACATGCTCGACTACGCCGACAGTGCCACCGTCGCCGCCGTCCTCGGCTGCGGTCGGCGTACTACGGCCCACGACACGGTTCCCTTCGCTCTCTGGTCAGCGGCCAGGACCCTCGGTGACTACGAAGAAGCCTTCTGGGCGACCGCCCAGGTGGGCGGCGACGTGGACACGACCTGCGCCATCGTGGGCGGCGTCGTCGCCTCCGGGAAAGCGGGTGCGCCGCCGGAGCCGTGGCTGGAGCGGACGGAAGGGTTTCCGGACTGGATGCCTGAGGCGGCGTACGGCCGGCGGACCACGCGCGGGGCGTAGGGTCCAGCACGCTGATGGGCGTGCCGCGGGGAGCGAGCCTTGCTGGCTTTGGGCCTCTACGGCCCACTGCGCGAGCCTCTGGAAGGCGATCTCGCCTCCGGTGAGCTCCGGGACTGTGCCGGTCCCGTCAGGGGCGCGTTGCGCCACACCGACGGCCGCAGCCCCAACCGCCGCCTCTGTCACAGGCTTGCTACAGCGCCACTGCCACGGCCTGGAGCGGGGGACCCGTGGATACCCTTTCCGCCACGCCGCCTGTTGATCATGCCGGGTGCGCGCCGACAAGACTCCGGTCACCAGCCTTCCGCCGAAACGGCGTGTCGCGGGCTGCGTCAGGGCCGGCAGGGAGGGGGTTCCGTGTCCGACATACCGTCCAGGTCAGAGGCGAGAGAGCAGGAGACCGCACGGCCGGGAGATGCCGAGCCCGATACGCCGGAGAGTGTCGAGGCGGGCGGAAATCGTGATCCTGAAGACGCCGTTCCGGAATCCATGTCCAAGTCCGCCGCCAGGTCCGTCGCCCGGTCCTCCGCCAAGGAGGATGCGGCCGAGGAAGACGAGGACGCCGACTGGGGCCAACCGTTGCCTGTCCCCTGGCTGGCCGAGCTCCAGGTGGAGGCGCCCGCCCCGGTGCGTACGGCCACACTGTGGGCGGCGCTGGCCACCGGACTGCTCAGCATGCTGCTCCTGGGTGAAGGCCTGGCGCTCAACCTCGTACTGGTCGCGATCCCGGCCGCGCTCGCCGCGTACTTCGCCGCCGAGGCCGCGGGACGACGCCCGCGCGCGTGGGCGCTCGTCTGGGGCCTCGGCGGAATCGGGCTGCTTTTCGTGCCCGCTCTGCGCGACGCGGGCTGGCCCTCGTTCCTGGCCATAGTCAGCGCGGTGGCGTTGGGCTCGCTGGCACTGCACGGCGGCCGCACCTGGCCCGCCGTCCTGTTGGGCCCCATCGGCGTGCTCAACTCCCTGGTCACCGGCCCCACCTGGGGCTGGCGCGGGCTGCGCGAACGGTCCGGTGGTACCCGCGGCAACGTGGGCGCGGTGCTGCGCGCGCTCGCTGTGACCGCTGTCCTGCTGCTGGTCTTCGGGGCGCTGTTCGCGGGTGCTGACGCGGCCTTCGCGGATCTGCTCGGTGATCTGGTGCCGGACACCTCCGTCTCCGGCGGACCCTGGCACGTCCTGCTTCTGGCGCTCGGCCTGGTCGGCGCGCTCGCGGTGGCCCACACGGCCGCCGCGCCCGTCCAGTGGGACCGGGTCGAGGTGCCCGCGGGCCGACCCCGCGGCCGAGTCGAGTGGGCGCTGCCGCTGATCGTGCTCACCGGGCTCTTCGCGGCCTTCAACGCCGTCCAACTCGCCGTGCTCTTCGGCGGATACGACGCCGTACTGGAGAAGACCGGCCAGACGTACGCCGAATACGCGCGCCAGGGCTTCTGGCAGTTGCTCCTCGTCACGCTCCTGACCCTGCTCGTCATCGTCTTCGCCCTGCGCTGGGCGCCGCGCGACGGCGGGCGTGACCGGAAGCTGGTGCGCGGTGTGCTGGGAACTCTTTGCGTGCTGGCGCTCGTTGTCGTGGCATCGGCGGTGCGGCGTATGGACATGTATGTGGAGGCTTATGGACTGACGCGGCTGAGAGTTTCCGTGGTCGCCGTGGAGCTCTGGCTCGGCCTGGTCATCGTTCTCATCATGGCGGCCGGGGTGTGGGGTGCTCGCTGGTTGCCGCGTGTGGTCGCGGCGAGTGCGGCCGCGGGTGTGCTCGCTTTCGGGCTGGCGTCGCCCGATGGCCTGATCGCCGAGCGCAACGTCCAACGGTACGAGGACACCAGCAAGGACGGCACCGGCAAGTTCGACCTCAGCTACGCACAAGGCTTGTCCGCCGACGCCGTACCCGCCCTTGACAAGCTGGAGGAGCCCCTGCGGTCGTGTGCGCTGCGGTCCATCGCTGCCGCCCTGGAGGGCGGCGACGCACCCTGGTATGCGACCAGTTGGGGCGAGGCGCGTGCCCGGGACATCCTCCGCGACCGGCCGGTGTCGAAGGACGCGGACTGGAGTACGTGCTACGAGATGAGCGACGACCTGATGTACCGGTGAACTCCTGTACCCGTGAGCTCATGTACCGGTGAATTCATGTGCCGGTACGGCTGACTGCGGATGGCCGGGCCGGTGTGCCCGCCGTCGGTCCCCGGGCTCCGGCCAGGCCTCCGCAGCCTGCGTCAGCCTCCGGCGGGTCCTGACGTGGCTGCCGTGCCGGCGAGGGCGTCCAGGTCGCTCTTGCGGACCCGGATCACCAACGCCGCGGTGGCCAGTGCGAGTAGTGCCATCGCGACGGCCGGGATGAAGGCGGTGGAGATACCGTTGGCGAGCACTTCGTGTCCCCATGGGGCGGGCAGTTGCTGTGTCTTGGCGAACTCGGCCTTCTGCTCGGCCGAGGCGTGCGCCATGAAGTCCGGGATCTGTTTCTCCGCCTCGTCTCGGCTGGCGGAGCCGAAGACCGTGGTCAGGATGGAGAGTCCGAGCGAGCCGCCCACCTGTTGCGTGGTGTTGAGCAGCCCCGAGGCCGCGCCCGCCTCGTGGACGGCGACACCGGAGACCGCGGTGAGGGTCAGCGTCACGAAGTTCAGTCCCATACCGAAGGCGAACAGCAGCATCGGGCCGAGCACCCCACCGACGTACGAACTGTCGGGGGTGATGAAGGTCTGCCAGCCGAGCCCGAGCGCGACGAGAGCCGAACCGACGAGCATGAACGGCTTGGGGCCGAGAACCGGCAGGAACCGCTGGGACAGGCCCGCGCCGATCGCGATCGCGACTGTCACCGGAAGGAAGGCCAGGCCTGCCTCGATCGGCGTGTAGGACAGCACGTTCTGTACGAACAGGACGATGAAGAAGAACATGCCGAACATGGCCGCCGCCAGGCTGAGCATGATCACGTACGTGCCCGAGCGGTTGCGGTCGGCGAACATCTTCAGCGGGGTGATCGGTTCCTTGGCCCGCATCTCGATGAACACGAAGGCCGCCAGCAGCACCACCGCGGCGCCGAAGGACCCGATGGTGAGGCTGTCGCGCCAGCCCTCCTCGGCGGCGCGGATGAACCCGTACACCAGGGCGGCCATTCCGGCTGTCGAAGTGAGCGCGCCGGAGATGTCGAAGCGCCCCGGATGGCGTTCGGACTCGCTGATGTACAGCGGTGTGAGCACGGCGATCAACACACCGATGGGTACGTTGACGAAGAGCACCCAGCGCCAGTCGAGCCACTCGGTGAGCATGCCGCCCGCGAGGAGTCCGATGGCGCCGCCGCCCGCCGAGACGGCCGCGAAGACGGCGAAGGCCCGGTTCCGTTCCGGGCCCTCGGGGAACGTGGTGGTGATGAGGGCCAGCGAGGTGGGCGACGCGATTGCGCCACCCACGCCCTGGAGGGCCCGAGCTGCCAGCAACTGCCAGGGTTCCTGGGCGAATCCGCCCAGCAGTGAGGCGAACGTGAAGAGCAGGATGCCGGTCATGAAGACCTGGCGCCGACCGAGGATGTCACCCGCACGCCCGCCCAGAAGCAGCAGGCCACCGAAGGTGAGGGTGTACGCGCTGACCACCCATGTGAGATCGGTCGTACTGAATTTGAGCGCGTCTTGAATGTGCGGGAGGGCGATGTTCACAATCGTCGCGTCGAGTACCACCATGAGTTGGCAGGCCGCGATGACGGTGAGTGCGATGCCGGGATGCCCCTCCCGGCGGGCCGCTCCTGGCTTTGGGCCGTCCTGTTTCAACTGAGAGGTTGTCACTATGGGTCCCCCACAAGTGCGTTAGTGAACGCTCGCGTTCACTGTTGCGTCAACGGTAGTGAGTCCCCGACAGTGAACGCAAGCGTTCACTGAAGTCTCTGCCGATTGGCGTCACGCGACCACTCTCCTTTCCCCGGATGTCCCCCTCCCTCAGGCTCAACGGAGACACTCAGATGACTACTTCGCGTTGGACGGCCGCACTCGCTCAGCCGGCCTCCCCGCGTCGACGCGGTGCCGTACTCGAACGAGCGATCCTCGAGGCCGCGCTGGAACAGCTCAGTACGGTCGGCTGGAACGGCCTCACGATGGAGGGCGTGGCCGCGCGTGCTCAGACAGGCAAGGCCGCCGTCTACCGGCGCTGGCCCTCGAAGGAGGATCTCGTCGCGGACGCGCTCAAGGCCGGACTGCCGAGCCTGACGGACGCGCCCGACCTCGGGGGCGTACGGGAGGACCTGCTGGAGCTGTGCCGACGTGTGCGGGAGGCGATGTTCTCGCAGCCCGGCTTCGCACTCCAATCCGTGCTTTACGAATGCGATTCCTCTCAGGCCGAGCGCTTCCACGCCGTGATCCTCGGCGGGGTCATCGAGCCGACCGCGCATGTCCTACGAGAGGTCATCCACCGGGGAATCGAGCGCGGAGAGGTGCGGCCTGACGCTGCGAACTCGTATGTCTTCGATGCCATCCCGGCGATGATGATGTACCGCTCCAAGGTGTGCGCGAGCGAATGGAGTAGCCAGGATCTGGAGGAGATGATCGACCAGCTGATGGTCCCGCTGCTGCGGCGGAAGGCCGTCTGACGGGCATCGTTCGAGGTGGCTTGTAGGCCTTGCTCAAGACGCCCGGGTGACCTTGCGCAAGGGAATTGCAAGGAAGACCCGCAAGGTGTCTGGCCGGCCTGGCCGGGCGGGCCGTGGTCGCTCAGGGAACCCGGGTGCCGCGAGGCACTCCGGGCGGCGTAGTCTGAGGACGCCATGCCGTACGAACCTCCCACCCACACCGTCGAGCGCTCCCTCCGCGCCACGACCGGGGCGAAGATCATTGCCGGTGTCGACGAGGTGGGCCGCGGCGCTTGGGCCGGCCCGGTCACCGTCTGCGCCGCCGTCACCGGTCTGCGCCGTCCCCCCGACGGGCTCACCGACTCCAAACTCCTGACCGTCAAACGCCGTACGGCGCTCGCTGTCGAGTTGGAGAAGTGGGTGACGTCGTACGGCCTCGGTCATGCCTCTCCGGAGGAGATCGACCAGCTGGGGATGACGGCCGCCCAGCGGCTCGCCGCCGTACGCGCACTGGAAGCGCTGCCGGTGCGTCCGGACGCGGTCATCCTCGACGGGAAGCACGACTACGTGGGCTCGCCCTGGCGGGTCCGTACGGTGATCAAGGGCGACCAGTCCTGCGTGTCCGTCGCGGCTGCCTCGGTGATCGCCAAGGTTCAGCGCGACAAAATGATGGCCGAACTGGGTATCGACCATGCAGACTTCGGTTTTGCGGCCAACGCCGGCTATCCGTCGCCGGTGCACAAGGCCGCGCTGGAGGATCGGGGCCCCACCCCGTACCACCGGCTGTCGTGGGCGTATCTTGATGCGCTGCCCCAGTGGCGGCACCTCAAGAAGGTTCGCAGCTGGGCGGACGGAAGCGTTCCGGAGATCGAGGGCCAGCTCGGCTTCGATTTCTGACGATTCCGCTCGCACTCATGTGCCACCCGCCGACGCGAGTCGCACCGGCGTTTGATAGATATCACCTCATGCCTCTCATTCCCGAGGAGCCTCAGATTCACGAGAGTGCCCAGGGTCCCCGCGCTACTCCGGCCAATGGCCGCACAGCGCCGACCCCCCGTCCCGTACCCGGCCCCCGTCCCGCGGCTCCGCCGCGTCCCGGCCGTCCGGGTCCTGTCCGGCCGATGCCGGCCCAACGCACCCCGCGCGAGCCGGTCGTGGCCGCGCCGGGGCCGTCCGCCCCGGCGGCTGCTCCCGCAGCCGCCGCCACTCCGCAGATCCAGCTCGTCCCGGCCTCGGTCGAGGGCGCGCTGGACGCCGCCGAAGAAGCCGTCGACCTGTTGTTGGATTCGGGCCGCGCCCCCGGTGAGGTACTGGTGATCACCACCGGCGAACCGCACCCGTGGGCCGCGCACGAACTCTCCTTCGGCGAGACCGCGTACTGGGCGCAGCACGACGCGGGCGACGACGTCTTCTATGCCGACGCCTCAGTCGCGGGCCGGGCCGCGTCCCGTCCCGTGGTCGTGGTCGCCGTCAACGGCGGTTCCGACGCTGTAGCCGCCACCGCGCTGCCGCTGGCCCTTGGCCGGGCCGGTGCCCTGATGATCGTCTGCGGTGACCCACAGACGATCAACTCGGTGCTGGGCGCGGGAGTCTGAGCGCGCTCCGGACGACGTCCGGAGCGCGCTCGGGGGACACCCGCCAGGGGGACACCCGCCAGGGGACACCGCTCGGTAGGACGCTAAGGGTGCCGCTGCGGCGGCACCTGTCCGGTGCTCATCTTGACGTGCGCCGATGATGGCTGTGCGGCTGCGCTGCGCCGAGTCTGTTGTCGGTGATGCCCGATAAGCGCGTTGCTCACAGGCTCGGCGCACGAGGGGGGCCTTTGGCGGCCTTGGCGCTGAGGAGCGTCGGCGAGTTCTGTGCGCGTCGCTATCGGAGGGCGTACGACTGTGGCGCTCCCTGAGACGTGCTTCGGGACGTCGTTCCATCTCGGCCGGGTCCAGGTCTGCTGGGTCTTCCTCGTGACGCCTTGCCGTACGTCGCTGTCGGCGTGCCGGGGAGATCATTCGCCCCGGCACGGACGGACGTCGGCAGGCAACTGCCCCGGGGCTCGGCGTGTGGCTGCCTCGGCCTCAGCGGGCGGCCGCCCGGCGCAGTACCTCCGACGCGGCGCCGCCGGTGCGCGGCAGCGGCGGCAGTGCCTCCGCTGCCGCGCTGAAGGACTCCGGGGGTGAGTCCGTGTTCGGACGGCGTCCGCCGCGGCCCTCGCCGAGGACCTGCCAGCCGTCACGCGTCAGCGTGATGTAGGCCCCGCAGCGCAGCCCATGGAGTGTGCAGGCGTCCCGCAGCCCCCACATCCACGCCCCGTCCTCCTCCGTCCAACGCGCGTCGCCGTCACGGCAGTAGAGCAGCACGGCCGTACGCACCGGAGTGCGGCGCCGCAGGTCGTGCGGGATGACCCGGCGCAGCTGCGCGAGCAGCGCGTTGCGGAACATCCAGCCGTCGGCCGGAGCCGGACGACGAGTGAATGAGGCGCTTGCCGTCAGCCGCTCGTCCGGGTCGAGGACGGCCACGACCGCGGTCGCGGGCCGCGGCCGATGCCGCGCGTGCAGTCCGCTGACGACCTCACGGGGGTTACGCAGCAGTGGAATCCCGGCCGAGGCCCATTCGGCGGGTTCGAGCATCCGGGCCAGTGGATCGGCGGAAGCGGCGGACAGATCGGCAGACGTCGACATGGATGCCGCCGAGGACGGAGCGAATCCGAAGGTCACGTTCCTCCCTTCGGCTACGCGCCCACACTGCGGGCGGGGGTCGGACTTGGGGGAGCGCGCCGCGGCACAGCCCTACCGGACCACCGATGAGGCATGCGGGGAGCGATCCCAATTCTTCCTGGCGAACTGGGCTGCGGCAACGAGCAATTGGGGCCACCGACCGTATTCCGGCGATACGTCGCGTATATCCCTGCCCACTGTTCTTGGCGGCGACACGAGAGCCACGCTTGCATGGCGAGGACCAGCGGCAACACCCCGGCGCACCGGCTCGTCGAAGCATGCGCGCGACCACGGTGAGTGTCCAGTCGGATTCTGTTACGTCGTCCAGGCGCAGGCCACTCGCCGCGGCAGGCTTGGGTGGCGCATGGTCCCGGGGGCCGGGTGGTCCCGGGGGTCGGGATTGTTGAGCCCCTTGGGGCGGCCGGTGGATCCGTCGCGAGCTGGTTGTCACGCTGGGTGAGTTCGCTGATTGTCAGTGCCATCGGGTTGCATGGGGGCATGGACAACCTGGAGCTCCGCGCTGAAGCCGATGCCATCCTCGCTGAGCTCGTCGGTGGCCCAGGGGGTTCGGCGCGGCTGCGGGAGGACCAGTGGCAGGCGGTGGCAGCTCTCGTGGAGGAGCGTCGGCGTGCCCTGGTGGTGCAGCGCACCGGCTGGGGCAAGTCGGCCGTGTACTTCGTTGCCACCGCTCTGCTGCGCCGGCGTGGCTCCGGTCCCACCGTGATCATCTCGCCGCTGCTGGCGCTGATGCGCAACCAGGTCGAATCGGCGGCGCGGGCCGGGATCCAGGCGCGCACGATCAACTCGGCCAACCCGGAGGAGTGGGACACCATCTACGGGGAGGTCGAGCGCGGCGAGACCGACGTGCTCCTGGTGAGTCCGGAACGTCTTAATTCCGTGGATTTCCGCGACCAGGTGCTGCCCAAGCTCGCAGCGACGACCGGATTGCTCGTGGTCGACGAGGCGCACTGCATTTCCGACTGGGGCCACGACTTCCGCCCCGACTACCGCAGACTGCGGGCGATGCTGGCCGAGCTGCCCGCCGGTGTGCCGGTGCTGGCCACCACCGCGACCGCCAACGAGCGGGTTACAGCGGATGTGGCTGAGCAGTTGGGTACCGGTGCCGGTGAGGCCCTGGTGCTGCGCGGTCCGCTGGAGAGGGAGAGCCTGCGCCTGGGTGTGGTCCAGTTGCCGGATGCCGCGCACCGCCTGGCCTGGCTCGCCGAGCACCTGGACGAATTGCCTGGCTCCGGGATCATCTACACCCTCACCGTCGCCGCGGCCGAGGAGGCCACCGCCTTCTTGCGCCAGCGCGGCTTCCAGGTGGCGTCGTACACCGGAAAGACGGAGAACGCCGACCGGCTTCAGGCCGAGGTCGACCTCCAGGAGAACCAGGTCAAGGCACTGGTCGCGACTTCGGCGCTGGGCATGGGCTACGACAAGCCGGACCTCGGATTCGTCGTGCACCTGGGTTCGCCGTCCTCGCCGATCGCGTACTACCAGCAGGTGGGGCGTGCGGGTCGTGGTGTGGCCCACGCCGATGTGCTGCTGCTGCCGGGGCGGGAGGACGAGGCCATCTGGCGCTACTTCGCCGATACTGCCTTCCCGCCCGAGGTGCAGGTTCGCCAGACCCTCTCGGCCCTTGCCGATGCGGGACGGCCGCTGTCCGTGCCGGCCCTGGAGGCTGCCGTGGATCTTCGGCGCAGCCGCCTGGAGTCGATGCTGAAGGTGCTGGATGTCGACGGCGCGGTGAAGCGGGTGAAGGGCGGTTGGACGGCCACGGGAGCCGAGTGGGTGTACGACGCCGAGCGGTACGCGTGGGTGGCCAAGCAGCGGGCGGCCGAGCAGCAGGCCATGCGCGACTACGTGAGCACGTCCCAGTGCCGGATGGAGTTCCTGCGCCGGCAGCTGGACGACGAGGGTGCGATCCCGTGCGGCCGTTGCGACAACTGCGCGGGGACCTGGATCGATTCCGCTGTTTCGGCAGAGACGTTGACAGGGGCGACGAAGGAACTCGATCGCCCGGGCGTGGAGGTTGAGCCTCGCCGGATGTGGCCGACGGGGATGCCCGCACTGGGTATCGAGCTCAAGGGGCGTATCCCGGCCAAGGAACAGTGCTCCACCGGGCGTGCCCTGGGGAGGCTCTCGGACATCGGCTGGGGCAACCGGCTGCGCCCGCTGCTGGCTGAGAACGCGCCTGATGGGCCGGTCCCCGACGATGTGCTGCGGGCCGCGGTGGCGGTCCTCGCCGATTGGGCGCGCTCTCCGGCGGGCTGGGCGTCGGGTGCCCCGGAGGCCTCTGCCCGGCCGGTAGGAGTCGTCGCTGTGCCGTCCCTGTCCCGTCCGCAGCTGGTCGGTTCGCTGGCCCAGGGAATCGCGACCGTCGGCCGCCTCCCGTTTCTGGGCACCTTGACGTACACCGGGCCGAGCGACGCGCATGTGGTACGCCGCAGCAACTCCGCCCAACGTCTCAGGGCGCTTTCTGACGCCTTCACCGTCCCTGAGCAGCTGGCGGGTTCCCTGGCCGGCTCTCCGGGACCGGTGCTGCTCGTGGACGACTACACCGAATCCGGCTGGACCCTCGCGGTCGCTGCCCGACTGCTTCGCCGGGCAGGCGCCGGGGAGGTTCTTCCGTTGGTGCTCGCCGCGGGCGGCTGAGCTTCGCCGTTCGGTGGGGGGTGGCCAATCTCGTTGCAGCTGCGGTGGTGGGCGGGCGTGGCTTTCTTCTTCTCGTTCTTCGTTCCTCGTTCCTCGTTCTTCGTTCCTCGTTCCTCGTTCTTCGTTCTTCGTTCCTCGTTCTTCGTTCCTCGTTCCTCGTTCCTCGTTCCTCGTTCCTCGTTCCTGAACCTGCGGCCGGGCTTCGTTGGCCGTAGGTCGCGGGCCTTGGTCGGTCATGGCCTCATGCAACCCGATGGGTCGGACATCGGGCGAACAAGGCTGGTGAGCTGTGGACGATTCCTGTCGTGATCATGGTCATGGTTATCCACAGGGCAAAGCGGAATTTTGAGATCCGCGGGATGGTCACGGCATGACGAATCACAACGAAGCGGCCGGTTGGTCCGGCGACAGTTCCGGCGACACATCCGACAACAGGTTCGGTGGCGGGTCCAGGGGAGGGGCCGGTGGCGGGTCCAGGGGAGGGGCCGGTGGCGGGTCCAGGGGAGGGGCCGGTGGCGGGTCCAGGGAAGGGGCCGGTGGTGGGGACGCCGGCGGGCTGGACGGGCGCGGGCAGCAGGGTGGGCGCGTTGGTCGGCTGGGGCGTGAGGGGCAGGACCTGAGCGGAGAGCCCCGACGCGATAAGCACTCCGCGTACGCCGGAAGGGATGAGCCGGCGGACGGGGAGGAGCGAGGCGAGCTCACGGGGCAGGTGGGGCTTGACGGAGCCGCCGGTGGCGTGGGCCATGGCGGGTCAGGACTGTGGGCGGGGCACGGCCCCTTCGGGGAGGACTCACGGCGTGGCACCCCCGAGCAGGACTCAGGACTTGACACTCCCAGGCCGGACTCAGGACTCGACGCCCCCAGGCAGGGCACGGGACGCGAGGCGCCCGGCGACCTGTCCGGTGAGCATCAGGTGACTTTGCGGACACCGGCTGAACTGGCCGACGCCCTGCCCTATTTGCTCGGGTACCGGCCCGAGGACAGCATCGTCCTGGTCGCCCTGCACGACGGCGAGCGTCGCGGCCGCTTCGGTGGGCGTGCGCGGCTCGGCATCCCCGCCAACGCGGACGACTGGCCGTCCGTGGCCGAACAACTGGCACAGGGGCTGGTGAAGGGAAGCGAACGGAGGGGCGCCCGACCCGAGAGCATGGTCGCCTACCTCTGCCAGGAACCGGCGCGCGGCGAATCGGGGCGGGAGGTCTTGGAACGGCTGCGCTCGCTGGCGCAGTTGCTGCGAACGGCCTGTGGCCGTCTCGATGTGCCGGTGATCGAGGCCCTCTGCATCTCGGACGGTCGTTTCTGGTCGTACTGCTGCCCGGGCGAGGGGTGCTGTTCGCCTGAGGGCCAGTCAATGGGCCTGCCCGGCACCTCGGTTCTCGCCGCCGCCGCGACCTATGCGGGACTCCAGGTGCGGGGCAGTCTGCGGGAACTGACGGCGAGGCTCATTCCGTGGGAGACCGAGGTCGCGCTGGAGCAGGAGGTTGCGCTAGACACGGCGAGCACGGCACTCGTTCCCAGGATTCTGGACGGCGAGAACCGCGCCGCTGTGGCCGAGGAGACCCTCGGACTCGCCCAGCAGGTCATGCTCCGGTTCGCCGACGCTCCACCGGTGTCCGGCACGCGTCCGGCGGACCTGCGCGACGACGGCCTGCTGGAGCACGAGGAGGCGGCCACCCTGATCCTCGGCCTTCAGGACCGCACGACCCGCGACCGCGCCGCGGAGTGGATGGAAGGCGACGAGGCCGGGCCCGCTCTGCGGCTGTGGCGAGCGTTGGCACGCCGCTGCGTCGGCTCCTACCGCGAGCACGCCGCGGCACCCCTCACGCTCGCCGGATGGGTCGCCTGGTCGACCGGTGACGAGCTCGAGGCGCGGGAGGCCTTGGCCATGGCTCTTGGCGTCGACCCCGACTATCTCTTCGCCCGCCTCCTGCACCAGGCGTGCAACGAGGGCCTGGACCCGGAATCGGTCCGCCGCTGTCTGCGCGCGGAGCGCACGGGCCGTGTCGCGGTGGATACGGAGCAGCCGAGGGATGTCGCGGCTCCGCTCGAGGAAGCTGAACCGGCGCTGGGTTCCAGGCTGCCCAGCGCCGGGGCCCGGTCACAGTCACCGGGCGTGACGGCGTTCTCGGCCGGCTCCGATTCGGCCAGCTCCGACTCGCTCGACTCCGAGTCGGTCGGCTCCGAATCGGCGGTTGTCGCGGCCCCACCGTTGGGGACCGCCGCCCGGCGCCGCCGCCGGACGCGCCCGGCAGCAAGCGGCGAAACACGTCCGAGCCGGCGGACTCCTGGGGCTGGCAGTACCCGACGGCGTCGGCCCATCGACGGTGTCTCGCCCGCCGGGGAAGGACCAAGGCGTTCCGCCGAGGGTGCGAACAGCCGGTCACGGGCCCGCCGTGAGGGTGGTCGGCATGGCGTGGAGGAGGACACGTGAGCGCCGACTCTCATGGAACCTACGGCGCGCGGCACCTCCGCCGCGCAGACGCCCACGGATACGCAGCTCCAGGCCCGCGTGCCAACCGTGCGAGCCTCATGAACTGCGTCCACCGTGCTGGTTCTCCTGCTCGTGTTGGCTGCGTCCACCGTGCTGGCTCCCCTGTCCGTGCCGGCTGCGTCGGCCGTGCCGAGCACGCCCACAGCGCGCCCGCGTGCCGCGTCGTGCCCTACCCGGCTCTCCACCGCCATTCGGTCGGCTTCCGCGGCCGAGGGCGTGACCCCGAGTGGGGCCGTCCCGTTCACCTGGGTGGCGGAACCGTGGCCGGGCCGCGCCGCCGCAATGCCCCCGCCCTTCCGGAGCCCCCCACCCGGCGTCGAGCGCGTCCAAGGCGCGCCGAGCGCGGAGGAAACCGCCCCATGTCCCTGCCCACTCCGCCCTCAGCCCCCGACGGCGATCGCCCGCCCCTTCGCAAGACCGGGCAACCCCTCACGAGTCGAAGCGGGCCTTCGAACCCGCGCGCGGCAAGGGACAGCGCCTGGCCCTCCTTCGCGGGGGCGGGCGGCCCCGTGGTTTCCCAAGCATCGCTGCCTTTGCCGCCCCGGAGCGTGGACCTGCCACCTGCCCACACGGCCTTGATCTGTGTCGCTCTGCCAGGACTGGCGATCTCCACGGATCAGGGGCAGTTGACCGGCCGGGGGCTGGAGGGTTTCTATCGCGCGGGACGGCGGATGCTCTCTCGCTGCCAGGTCCGCGTCGCAGGACGCGAACCGCTCGCGGTTCAGGCCCGAATGCTGACGGCCGACCGCGCCCGCTTCGTGGGGACGCTGCGCGCGTCCGCCGACGGAGGCCCGGATCCGGACGTCGTCGTCGAGCGGACGCGGCACGCGGACGGCACAGAGCGGATCACTCTGCGGAGCGCGGCCTCTCGTACGCTGCGGCTGCCTGTCGAAGTCGCTCTCGGCACGGATCTCGCGGAACTGAGCTCGGTCGCGGCGGGCAGAGCCGGGCCCGAACTGCCGGCCAGCGTCCACGACTCCGGCCTGCGCTGGTCCTGTGCCACAGGGCACTCGGCCGTCACCGCCGAACCTCCGCCCGCCGACGCGCTGGCCTCCGCGGGACTGCTGCGCTGGGAGTTCGAACTGCCTCCCGGAGGCACCCGGAGCGTGGAGCTGCGCGTACGGCCAGATGGTGCGGGCGCGACCAGAACGGTGGGGCGTGGCGGCGCGACAAGTCCGATCGCACAGGCCCAGGCAGCGGGCGACGACCCGAGAGCCCAGGCGCTCCTGCACACCTGCGTCGAGGATCTCCGGGCTCTGTTGTTGCGCGATCCCGGGCACCCGTCAGACACGCATCTCGCGGCCGGGGCTCCCTGGCGATGCGGCCTGGCCCCGGCCGAAGCGCTTGCCGCCGCGCGGATGACGTTGCCGCTCGGCACCCGGCTCGCCGCGGGCACTCTGCGGACTCTCGCGCGTACCCAACTCGCGGGCCCGCGGTCCGGCCTGATTCCCGGACCGCGCAGGGACGCGGGCCCGCACCTGCCGCCGGGTTGCACGGCCACCGAGGCGACCCTGCTGTTCCCCGTACTCCTCGCGGAAGCCCGGCGCTGGGGGCTTGCGGCGGCGGAGGTCGAGGAGCTTCTGCCCGCGGCCGAGCGTTGCCTTGACTGGTTGCGGACGGCTGTCGGCGACGGCACCTACCTCCCCGACTCCTCCCCTGGAGGACCACTTCGCTGCGAGACGCAGGCGCACGCCTATCGGGCCGCGCTGCTGGGCGCCGATCTGCTCGACGCTCATGGCCGGCCGGGTGGTGCGGGACTGCGGCAATGGGCCCAGGTGCTACGGACCTCGTTCCGCGAAGACTTCTGGGTCGAGGACCGGGGAGGCGGCAGACCCGCGGCCGCCCGTGCCCCGGATGGACGTCTCGTGCCGCATCTCGCCGCGGGTGCCGCCCACCTCCTTGACACCGGTCTGCTCGGCTCCGGCGCGACGGCACCCGGATTGCTCGACAAGGTGCAGACCGAACAGCTCGCGCGGTTGCTCGGAGGCCCCGTCATGGACTCTGGGTGGGGGCTGCGCAGCCTCGGGGTGAAGGAGGCGGCATACAACCCGTTCGGCCATCGCGCCGGCGCCGTACGCGTTCAGGAGAGCGCGGTGGCCGTCGCAGGGCTGGCCGCCGCCGGCTACGAGAAGGAGGCGAGCTCCCTGTTGCGGGGCGTGTTGGCGGCCGCCGAGGCCTTCGGTCACCGGCTGCCCGAGATGTACGCGGGGGAGCAGCGCGCCCAGGGCACTGCCCCGCTGCCTCACCCCGCGGCCTGCCGGCCCGCAGCCACGGCCGCGGCCGCGGGAGTGCTGCTCCTCACCTCCCTCGCGGGTATCCGCCCCGACGCCCCGGCCGGGACGGTGACCCTGCGCCCGGTCCGCAGCGCTCCGCTGGGCGAGATCGGGCTCACGGGACTGCGCATCGCGGGCACCCCCTTCTCCGTACGCGTCAGCAGGCTCGGCCTGGCCATGGTCGAGGAAGCGGCGGAGGGGCTGCAGTTGGGAGTGTGACCTTGCGCGACAGCCTGCGGACGGTGATCGGCCAAGGCCGGGGAGACCCGTACCGGAGGGAAGCGGATCAGCCGTGGAAGCGGCCGACGAAGGGCGTGTTTATCGTCAGGCAGACGACTATGATCGCGCCATGCCCTACGACCCATCGGCCTTTCCGCCCTTCGCCGTGACCGTGGACCTGGTTGTGCTGACCGTGCGCCGCCACGCCCTGTGCGCGCTGGCGGTACGGAGGGGCGAGCAGCCGTTCCAGGCGCGGTGGGCACTCCCCGGCGGCTTCGTACGGACGGACGAGGATCTGGCGCAGGCTGCGGCGCGTGAGCTGGTCGAGGAGACCGGGCTGCGCGCCCACGACCCCTCCGCTCCCGCACAGGACAACGGCGCACACCTGGAGCAGCTCGCGACGTACGGTGACCCCAAGCGCGACCCGCGGATGCGGGTGGTCAGCGTCGCCCATCTCGCCCTGGCCCCCGATCTGCCCGCGCCCCGGGCCGGCGGCGACGCCAACAGCGCGCGCTGGGCGCCCGTGGAGGAGTTGCTGCAACAGGGTGGTTATGGCCGTGACGGCGAGCAGGCGGCGCCCCTCGCCTTCGACCACGCGCAGATCCTCTCCGACGGTGTGGAGCGCGCCCGGTCCAAGATCGAGTATTCGTCGCTGGCCACCGCCTTCTGCCCGACCGAGTTCACCGTCGGCGAGCTGCGCCGGGTGTACGAGGCCGTGTGGGGTGTGGCGCTGGACCCGCGCAACTTCCACCGCAAGGTGACGGGCACACCGGGCTTTCTGGTGCCCACGGGCGGTACGACCACACGCCAGGGCGGTCGCCCGGCCCAGCTTTTCCGTGCGGGCGGCGCCACGCTGCTCAATCCGCCCATGCTGCGCCCCGAGGTCTGACGAAGAGCGGGGAACACAGGGCCGGGCGCGGGGCCGGAGTGTGCCCGCGAGCGCCTCGAGTCTCGTGCGAGGCGAGGCTCAAGGTGCCCGAAAAACTGGACATTTCGCGCTATCTTGCTTCGGGTGATCCAGGCCATCGGACTGACCAGCAACCCTCGCAAGGAGCTTCCGCCTGCCGTCGACGACGTGACCTTCGAGGCGCGCGGGGGCCGCGTCACAGCGATCGTCGGAGCCCCGGGTGCGGGCAAGACGACGGTGCTGAAGCTCATGCTCGAACTCCAACAAGGCCGCGGAATCACCTACTTCAGAGGCCGCCCGCTGCACCGGATCGCTCATCCCTCGCGCGAAGTGGGGGTACTCCTGGGCGAGGTGCCCGGCCATCCGGCGAGGACCGTCCGCGGACAGCTCCGCATGCTGTGCGCCGCCGCGGGCGTGCCCGTACGGCGCGCCGACGAAGTCCTCGAAGTGGTCGGGCTCGTCAGCCTGCGCGACGAACGCCTGGGCACCCTTTCGCGTGGCATGGACCGCCGCCTCGGTCTGGCGTGCGCACTGTTGTCCGACCCGCACACCCTCCTCCTCGACGATCCGGCCGACGGGCTCTCCGCCCGCGAAGGCCGTTGGCTGCACGGGATTCTGCGCGCGCACGCGGCCCAGGGCGGCACGGTGTTGTTCACCACGGACGATCCCAAGGAGGCCGCGCACACCGCCGACCGGGTCGTCACGCTGGAAGCGGGGCGCCTTGTCGCCGACCAGGAGGTAGCGGACTTCGCCCGCACTCGGCTGCGCCCCCGAGTGGCCGTCCGCAGCCCCTACGCCGCCAGGCTCGGTGCCCTGCTGACAAAGGAGGCCCGCACCGCGCGGCGTTCCGTCGAGATCGTGCGCGAGGACGGTAACCGGCTCTCGGTGTACGGCAGCACGTGTGCCGACATCGGCGAGACCGCCTTCCGGCACGGCATCCTCGTACACCAACTCGCCGACGAGATCGGCGACATGGGGCCTGCCGCCGCGCCGCCTGCAGCGGGAGGCGCGCAAGAGGGCGACGAGCCGCACGCAGTCGAGAGACCGACCGTGGACACGCACTCGCCACTTCCGCCGCCCATCGCCGTACGCCAGGCACCGAGCCCGCTGCGCCCGCTGCGCTACGAACTGCGCCGCGCCGCCGGAGTCGGCACCGGTTACCTCACCACCGTGGCCGTTCTCGCCGTCTCGGCCCTCCTGTCCGTGCTGCTCGCCAGAATCGGCCACACACCCCAGCCACGCCTGTTGGCCGCTTGGCCGCGGGAACTCCCACTGCCGCCCGCCGCGCTCGGCGCGGGACTGCTCGGCGCGATCGCCTTCGGCGACGAGTTCCGCCACCCCGCCCTGGCCGCGGACCGCGGCACCGTCCCCCGCCGGCTGGGACTGCTCGCCGCCAAACTCCTCGTCGCCTCGGTCACCGCGCTGATGCTGGCCATTGTCACCGTGGGATGCGACCTCGAAGCGCTCTATCTCGTCTACGGACGGGAGCTCACCGGAGTTCCCGTCGACTGGTTGCCCCTGGGTGCGAGTTGGATCGCGCTCGTGATGGGCTGCGCCTGGGCGGGTGTGCTGGCTGCGGGCATCTTCCGGTCCACGGCCGCCGGGCTCGCGGCGGTGCTCGCCGTGCCGATCGTCGTCGTACCGCTCGTACAAAAGGTCTTGGAAGGGCCGTCTGTGCGGACCGCGGCCGGGTTCTCCGGGAGGTTGCGCGAGCTGGTGCTGATGCAGTGGCCACTCGGTGGAGAGCGCTATCTGGAGGCCGGGGTGCGAATGGTCGCCCAACCTGTGGGCGGCGCGCTGATGTTGTCGCTGACCGCTCTGCTCTGCGCATATCTGCTCACGACCCTGCGAAGCAGGGTCCGATGACGACCGCCGGCGCCCGTCCGGTTCCGTGGTGCGCACAACTCCCCGGAGAACGCCCATTTCTTTCCGATAAGGCGTCAATTGCGACGGGGTGAGCGATCACCCTTTCGTGTGCTTTTCACCAAAGACCTCAAGGGAGTTGGAGACAGCGCCGACAAAGGATCCGTGAGTACCCTTGCGCAGACCATGATGACCGCCGCCCGCTCCGCAGACTCCGGCCTGGCCGGCCCGGGCGAACTCAACCGTTACCCCTATGCCGAGTCCCCTGGCGCCGGCCGCGTGGGTCCCCCCGCGTGGGAGGGCGCGGACTCCGAGCTGGGCCGCGTGGGCCGACGTACCGCGGGCAGCCGCGGACGCGGGCTGCACGGTCAACTCGTCCAGCAGCTGGGCCAGATGATCGTCTCCGGCGACCTCGGCGCGGACCGCCCGCTCGTTCCCGAGGAGATCGGCCAGCGGTTCGAGGTCTCCCGTACCGTCGTTCGTGAATCGCTCCGTGTCCTGGAGGCGAAGGGGCTGGTCAGCGCCCGCCCCAACGTCGGTACACGGGTGCGCCCGGTCAGTGACTGGAACCTCCTCGACCCGGACATCATCGAATGGCGTGCCTTCGGGCCGCAGCGTGACGATCAGCGGCGTGAGCTGGCTGAGCTGCGCTGGACCATCGAGCCGCTCGCCGCTCGGCTTGCCGCGGGGCACGGTCGCGAGGATGTCCAGCAGCGGCTCGGCGACATGGTGGAGATCATGGGCCATGCCATGGCGCAGGGTGATTCGCTCACCTTCTCGCGCGCCGACGCGGAGTTCCACGCGCTGCTCATCCAGCTCGCGGGGAACCGGATGCTGGAGCACCTCTCCGGGATCGTGTCGGCCGCGCTCCAGGTCTCAGGCAACCCCGTCACCGGCTGCGACCGGCCGAACGACGCCTCCTTGGGACACCACGCCAGGATCGTCGACGCCCTTGTCGCGGCCGACGGCACGGCGGCCGAGGTCGCCATGCGCCAACTGCTCACCGTGCATCCCGAGGTGGAGCGCGTGGTGCCCGCGCCGCGCGAGCACTGACCGCGCACCGAAGGCGACGCGGTCGGGGGCGCGTGCCCTCTCGTGGCATCGTCTGGCCGGCGAACCATCTCCCGCGGGACCCCGTCGGATCCTCCTTGGACCTGGCGGGGTCCGGCGGTGTGATGGGGCGGTAGGCCCATCGGCTGACCTTCTCTGACCGTATCTGGCCGCTTTTGCGCGCTTACGGGGTGTGACTCGGGCCACGCAGATTGGGCGTAACGCTCTTCGAGGCAGCGCGATGACCTAAGAGGTGGCAGCCGAGGAGGGAATACAGACGCCGTTTGCGGCGCTGTGCATCTTCCCGGCCCCCGCCCGCGCCGTCGGCCCATCCCCAAGTCGGCGGTCGTCGGTTCCTGTCCGTACTGGACGGGGCCGGAAGCCGTTTTCCAACGTTCCGAGAGGTTGTTCGTGTCGGCCAGCACATCCCGTACGCTCCCGCCGGAGATCGCCGAGTCCGTCTCTGTCATGGCGCTCATTGAGCGGGGAAAGGCTGAGGGGCAGATCGCCGGCGATGACGTGCGTCGGGCCTTCGAAGCTGACCAGATTCCGGCCACTCAGTGGAAGAACGTACTGCGCAGCCTCAACCAGATCCTCGAGGAAGAGGGTGTGACGCTGATGGTCAGTGCCGCGGAGCCAAAGCGCCCCCGAAAGAGCGTCGCAGCGAAGAGTCCTGCCAAGCGGACCGCCACCAAGACGGTCGCGGCGAAGACGGTGACCACCAAGAAGGCCACCGCCACCGCCGCCCCGGCAGTTCCCGCCGACGACGACTCGGCCGAAGACGCGACGGCCCAGAAGTCCGTTGCCAAGAAGACGGTCGCCAAGAAGGCCGTCGCGAAGAAGACGGTCGCCAAGAAGGCTGTCGCGAAGAAGACCACCGCCAAGAAGGACGACGCGGAGCTGGTCGACGACGAGGCGGCCGAGGAGACCCCGGGCGCCAAGCCCGGCGAAGAGGAAGAGGAGGGAGCCGAGAACAAGGGCTTCGTCCTCTCCGACGACGACGAGGACGACGCGCCGGCCCAGCAGGTCGCCGTGGCCGGTGCCACCGCCGACCCCGTCAAGGACTACCTCAAGCAGATCGGCAAGGTCCCCCTCCTCAACGCTGAGCAGGAGGTCGAGCTCGCCAAGCGCATCGAGGCCGGTCTGTTCGCCGAGGACAAGCTGGCCAACGCCGACAAGCTCGCGCCGAAGCTCAAGCGCGAGCTGGAGATCATCGCCGAGGACGGCCGCCGCGCCAAGAACCACCTCCTGGAGGCCAACCTCCGTCTGGTGGTTTCCCTGGCCAAGCGCTACACCGGCCGCGGCATGCTCTTCCTGGACCTCATCCAGGAGGGCAACCTCGGTCTGATCCGCGCGGTGGAGAAGTTCGACTACACCAAGGGCTACAAGTTCTCCACGTACGCCACCTGGTGGATCCGTCAGGCGATCACCCGCGCCATGGCCGACCAGGCCCGCACCATCCGTATCCCGGTGCACATGGTCGAGGTCATCAACAAGCTCGCGCGCGTGCAGCGCCAGATGCTCCAGGATCTGGGCCGCGAGCCCACTCCGGAGGAGCTGGCCAAGGAACTCGACATGACCCCGGAGAAGGTCATCGAGGTCCAGAAGTACGGCCGCGAGCCCATCTCGCTGCACACGCCGCTGGGCGAGGACGGTGACAGCGAGTTCGGTGACCTCATCGAGGACTCCGAGGCCGTCGTCCCGGCCGACGCGGTCAGCTTCACGCTCCTCCAGGAGCAGCTGCATTCCGTTCTCGACACCCTGTCCGAACGCGAGGCGGGCGTCGTCTCGATGCGCTTCGGTCTCACCGATGGTCAGCCGAAGACTCTCGACGAGATCGGCAAGGTGTACGGCGTGACGCGTGAGCGGATCCGCCAGATCGAGTCCAAGACGATGTCGAAGCTGCGTCACCCGTCGCGCTCGCAGGTGCTGCGCGACTACCTCGACTAGGTCTCGGCAATTCGTCACGAAAGGGCCCGGCTCCCACGGGGGAGCCGGGCCCTTTCGTGTACGCGCGGAGTGCGAGCCCCCGCGCACTGGATCACTCTGGGTTTTCGATAACCATCCCAGAGTGAGGAGCGCGCATGCGCCGTCCCTTTGTCTCGGCACTGGCCCTTGCGGCCGCAGCGGTCGCGATACCACTGGCGTCCCCCGCCCCGGTGGCGGCCGACAGCATCATCATCGGCGGCTTTCCGGTCGAGATCTCCGAGACTCCGTGGACAGTGGCGCTGTCCAGCCGTGACCGGTTCGGGGGTACGCGCGCGGGCCAGTTCTGCGGAGGCGTCGTGATCGGCCCGTCCACGGTCCTGACAGCGGCCCACTGTCTGGGTGTGGACGTGCTGGGGGCTCCGCCGCGGCAGGTCCGCGACCTGAAGGTCATCGCCGGCCGGGAAGACCTGCTGTCGAGCGACGGCAAGGAGATCCCGGTGAGCGACATGTGGGTCAATCCCGAGTACGACAGCCATACGAATGCCGGGGACTTCGGCGTGCTCACCCTCGCGGCTCCGCTCCCGGAGAGCTCGGTCATCCGTATGGCGCCCTCTGGGGACGCCGCGTACGAGTCCGGTGCGGCCGCGACGGTCTACGGCTGGGGCGATACGACGGGCGGCGGCGACTATGCGCGCAGCCTGCGGGCCGCGCGTGTGAGCGTGCTCCCCGATGCCGCCTGCGAGAGGGCTTATCCGGGCAGCGCGGTCGGTACCTACCAGGCGACGTCCATGCTGTGCGCCGGGGAGCTCACGGGTGGGCGGGACGCCTGCCAGGGGGACAGTGGCGGACCACTGGTCGCCCAGGGGCGGCTCATCGGCCTGGTGTCGTGGGGAAGCGGCTGTGGGCGCGCAGGGAGCCCCGGTGTCTACACGCGGGTCTCCGAGGTCGTCCGGACGCTTGGCGGGTCCCGCTGAGCCTCCGGACGGGCACTAAGCGGGCGCGCTGAGCGTGACCTGCCAGGCGGTACGAATGCGGGCGGCCACTCCCTGTGTCCAGGGAGTGGCCGCCCGCACACCGGCCTGATGCCGGCACCCGCTCGTCGTTGATGCGAAGTGTCAGCGTTCTTCTTCGTTGACGCTTTCCGGAACGGACGTCAGTCGCTCCGTCTCGTCCTGTATCTCAGCGGCGATCTTCTTGAGTTCCGGCTCGAACTTGCGACCGTGGTGGGCGCAGAAGAGCAGTTCTCCGCCGCTCAGGAGGACGACGCGCAGATATGCCTGGGCGCCGCAACGGTCGCAGCGGTCAGCGGCCGTCAGCGGGCTCGCGGGGGTCAGAACAGTAGTCACGTCGCCTCTTCTCTAGCTCGACGAGCTGTCGTACCAGGGTCAACATCCAACCAGGCCGAAAACGTTCCCGCTCGTGGCCTTTCCTCGAAAATTTCTCTCCGGGGCGGCTGGCTGCTGCCAGGTGGCGGCGAATGGGCCGTATTACGTGTCTTCGTGTCTTACGGGTTCGCGCTGTCTGTCAGGGTCAGTCCTCCCGGCTGGCTTGCCGGTTGTTCTTGAGGACGTGCCCGGAGCCTAAATGGTTCATGCCCCGAAGGGAACGTGATATGTACTTCACTCCATCGAGGGATCGAACACCCATGCGACCCTGGACTAGGGTGGATTCATGCGAGGGTGGCGTTACAACGGCTCTACCAGGCCTCGGTACCCTCTGAGCGGCGACCGAAGCCCGGCCTTACCCAAAAGGGCCCCATCTTAAATTCAGCGAGGAGCGAACCGCGTGACCGCCGAGACGTCCGTGCCGTCCACAGCGTTGCTGACCGGAGCAGACCGGGACGGTTCCAACTACACCGCGCGGCACCTGCTCGTCCTTGAGGGGCTCGAGGCCGTACGCAAGCGCCCGGGCATGTACATCGGCTCGACCGACAGTCGCGGTCTGATGCACTGCCTCTGGGAGATCATCGACAACTCCGTGGACGAGGCCCTGGGCGGCTACTGCGACCACATCGAGGTGATCCTGCACGACGACGCCTCGGTGGAGGTGCGGGACAACGGCCGTGGCATTCCGGTGGACGTGGAGCCCAAGACCGGCCTTTCCGGTGTCGAGGTCGTGATGACCAAGCTGCACGCCGGCGGAAAGTTCGGAGGCGGCTCGTACGCGGCCTCCGGCGGTCTGCACGGCGTCGGCGCCTCCGTGGTGAACGCGCTCTCCGCCCGCCTGGACATCGAGGTGGACCGCAGCGGCCACACCCACGCGGTGAGCTTCCGGCGCGGCACCCCGGGAGAATTCAAGACCGGCGGCGCCGACGGTGCCTTCGAGGCGGCGAGCGGGCTGCGCAAGCTCAAGCGGATCCCCAAGACCCGCACCGGCACGCGCGTGCGCTATTGGGCCGACCGTCAGATCTTCCTCAAGGACGCCAAGCTCTCCCTGGAGGGCCTGCACCAGCGGGCTCGCCAGACCGCTTTCCTGGTGCCGGGACTGACCATCGTCGTGCGCGACGAGTACGGGCTCGGCGAGGGCGGCAGCAAGGGCGAGGAGTCCTTCCGCTTCGACGGCGGCATCAGCGAGTTCTGCGAGTACCTGGCCACCGACAAGCCTGTCTGCGACGTCCTCCGTTTCTCCGGACAGGGCATCTTCAAGGAGACCGTCCCGGTCCTTGACGACCACGGGCAGATGACGCCGACCGAGGTCACCCGAGAGCTGGGTGTCGATGTCGCGATGCGCTGGGGCACCGGGTACGACACGACTCTGCGGTCGTTCGTGAACATCATCGCCACGCCCAAGGGCGGCACCCACGTCGCAGGCTTCGAACAGGCCGTCTCCAAGACGATGAACGAGGTACTGCGGGCCAAGAAGCTGCTGCGCGTCGCCGAGGACGACATCGTCAAGGACGACGCGCTGGAGGGCCTGACCGTCGTCGTCACCGTGCGCCTCGCCGAACCGCAGTTCGAGGGTCAGACCAAGGAGATCCTCGGTACCTCGGCGGCCCGCCGCATCGTGACCAACGTGGTGTCCAAGGAGCTCAAGGAGTTCCTGACCTCCACGAAGCGGGATGCCGCCGCGCAGGCCCGGGTCGTCATGGAGAAGGCCGTCGCAGCCGCCCGTACGCGGATCGCGGCCCGTCAGCACAAGGACGCGCAGCGCCGGAAGACGGCCCTGGAGTCCTCCTCGCTGCCCGCCAAGCTCGCCGACTGCCGCAGCGACGACGTGGGGCGCAGCGAGCTGTTCATCGTCGAGGGTGACTCGGCGCTCGGTACGGCCAAGCTCGCCCGGAACTCCGAGTTCCAGGCGCTGCTGCCGATCCGCGGCAAGATCCTCAACGTTCAGAAGTCGTCCGTGACGGACATGCTGAAGAACGTCGAGTGCGGGGCGATCATCCAGGTCATAGGAGCCGGGTCCGGCCGGACCTTCGACATCGACGCGGCGCGCTACGGGAAGATCATTCTTCTTGTTGACGCCGATGTCGACGGTGCGCACATCCGCTGTCTGCTGCTGACGCTGTTCCAGCGCTACATGCGGCCGATGGTCGAGGCGGGGCGGGTGTTCGCGGCGGTGCCGCCGCTGCACCGGATCGAGCTCAGCCAGCCCAAGAAGGGGCAGGACAAGTACATCTACACGTACTCGGACCGTGAGCTGCGGGAGACGCTGCTCGAGCTCCAGCGCAAGAACGTGCGGTACAAGGACTCGATCCAGCGGTACAAGGGTCTCGGCGAGATGGATGCCGACCAGCTGGCCGAGACGACCATGGATCCGCGCCATCGGACCCTGCGGCGGATCAACATCTCGGACCTGGAAGCGTCCGAGCAGGTGTTTGATCTGCTGATGGGGAATGACGTGGCGCCGCGTAAGGAGTTCATTTCCAACTCGGCGGCTACGTTGGATCGATCTCGTATCGACGCGTAGGCGCTGCTGCGGTCCGCTGTTCGCTGTCCGGTGGGTGGGTGGGTTGGGGGCGTGCCGGTACGTCCCGCCCGTCGCCGCTGGATCAGGCGTTGGGCAGGTGGCGGGGGTCCGGTGACGCGGATGTACGCGACGGGCATGTGGACGTACCGGCACACCCCCTTCCGTGGTCTTTCGGCTGCGCGGCTGCGGGCGGGCGGCACAGCAACGGTCTCCGGCTCCGGCGGGGAGGGCTCCTCAACTCCGGCCGGGGAGCGCTCTTCACCTCCGGCTGGGCGGTCTTCGGGGCTGTCCCCCCACCCGCGCTCCCGCCCACTCGCCGGGGCTCCACTCTTCATCTCCGGCCGGGGAGATCTTTCAGCCTGTCCGGCGTTTGAGGACGAGGCCGTCCAGGCCGACGGCGGGGGTCTGGGGGCGGCAGCCCCCAGGTACGGGATGGGTAGGGGCGGAGGGGGCGAAAAACGTCCTTGCCCAGCTGGCGGCACCGGTTCAGGGGGCTGGGAGTCAGCCGTGTTGTGTGGGGCTCCACCCGTGGGTGGAGGTCTGGTGCGGTCAGAGATCCACCCGTGATCCACCCGGGCTCCGATCTGCTGATCAGCCATTTTCCGTAGCGTCGAAGGCGTCGACAGCTCCCGCTGCCGGCATCCGCTCCTCGTCCACGGAGGCCGTGATGTCTGGGCTGATCAATGCCTTGGCGATCTTCGCCGTTGTCGTTCTGGTGATCGTGCGCCAGTTCCGCGCGCAAAGGATCAGTGCGGACAGGCGCTGGTGGATCCTGCCTGCCGTTCTGGGTTTCATAGCTCTGCGAGAGCCGGGGCTGATCGACGCGCACCATCAGACTGAGGCGATTCTCCTGCTTGGCGCGGAGCTGCTCATCGGCCTGGCCACCGGGGCCGGTTGGGCGTGGACCACCCGGATATGGGCGGCACCGGACGGCACGGTGTGGGGCAAGGGCACCAAGGCGAGCGTGGCCGTATGGATCGTCGGCATAGGTCTGCGCGTGGGTCTGTTCGGTATCGGGGCCCTGCTCGGTGTGGACCAGGACGCCACTGCCATGGTGCTGGCAGCTCTCGCTGCCACGCTGCTGGTCCGCTCCGGAATTCTGGCCTGGAGGTCGCGCTCTTTGCACCCGGCGAGCCTGCGGGGCGCGGCGTACGGTGACGGCGTGCCCCAGGCCCCGTGGAAGGAGCGTGTGTGACGGAGAACGTCTGGACGCGCTGGCCCTCCCGCGAGGCACTCTCCCGAGCGGGAGTGGCCCGGCCCCGGCGCCTGCTCGCCTGGGCCACGCGTGTCGGCGCCGTCGGCATTCTCCTGGGGACGACCTTCACCGACAGTGAGCTGCAGGGCTGGGGCGTCGCGGCGGGTGTGCTGGGAGTCGTTGCGTGTGGAGCCGCAGCGTGGGCTTTCTGGCGGACCACGCTCGAACACCGGCTGTTGCCTTCGCTGGGGCTGCTCGTGCTGCTGCTCGGGATAGCGACGGTTGGGCAGAGTGTCGGATTCCGGGTTCCGGCCCTCGTCCTGTGGTGCGGGTGCGCCGTCAGTGCCATTGAACGGTTGCCTCTCGCGGCGGCACTGCCTGCCACCTCCGTGGCGCTGGGGGCGTACGCGGTGGTCAACAACGATGTCTGGCTGACCACCCTGGCCACCACGGCGGGCCTCGCCCTGGCCGGGTACGTGCTGCGCCTTGACGCGGAGGCGCGGGGGGGTGCGCAACGACTGCTGGCTCAGGAGCGTGCGGCGCGGGTGGCGGAGGCGGATTCGGCGGCGCTCGCGGAGCGGGCCAGGATCGCGCGGGAGATCCACGACGTGCTGGCGCACAGCCTCTCGGCACAGCTGGTCCACTTGGAGGCGGCCCGTCTGTTCATCGAGCGCGGTGCCGACAGGGAGACGATCCTCGAACGGGTCGTGGCGGCAAGGGGGATGGCGCGTGAGGGGCTCGCCGAGACCCGGCAGGCGCTGTCCGCCCTGCGCGGCGAGATGTCCCCGGTTGAGGATTTCCTGAGCGAGCTCGTCGCGACGACCGACGGTGCCGACGTCACCGTGACGGGTGAACGGCAGCCGTTGGGCGCCGAGGCTTCGCAGGCGGTACGCAGGGTCGCTCAGGAAGCTCTGACGAACGTCCGCAAGCACGCTCCGGGCGCCAAAGTTCAGGTTCGGCTGGACTACGGCGAGGGCGAAGTGACGCTGGACGTACGGGACTCGGGCGGGCCGAAGGGTGAGCTCAGCGGTTCCGGCGCCGGGTACGGTCTGCTGGGCATGCGGGAGCGGGCCGAGTTGCTGGGTGGCTCCCTGGAGGCCGGGCCGGACGAGGAGGGGTTTTTTTTTGGTGACGCTGAAGGTGCCCGTATGACGGAGGGGGAAGGGAGGAAGCCGGCACGGGTCGTGGTGGCGGACGACCAGACCGTGGTGCGCGAGGGCATCGTGATGCTGCTGGGGCTGTTGCCCGGCATCGAAGTCGTCGGGGCGGCCGGGGATGGGAACGAGGCCGTGGCTCTTGTCGCCGAACTCGCCCCGGATGTGGTGCTGATGGATCTGCGCATGCCGCGTTGCGACGGTGTCGAGGCGACCCGGCGCATCCGTGCCGAGTACCCGGGAACGCAGATTGTCGTGCTCACCACGTACGAGGACGACGAGTCTCTGTTTCCCGCGCTCAGAGCGGGAGCTCGCGGCTATCTGACCAAGGACGCGGGAGGTGACGAGATCGTCAGAGCCGTGCGGAGCGTGCTTTCCGGGGAGGCGGGACTCTCGCCGAGTGTCCAGCGGCGGCTGCTCGAGCGGCTGTCGGAGCCGGAGCCGGTCGCGCCCCCGGAGCCGCCGGACGGGCTCACCGCGCGCGAGACCGAGGTACTGCTGTTGATCGCCGAGGGCCTCACCAACCAGGAGATCGCCCGCGAGTTGCATGTCTCCACTGCGACGGTGAAGACCCATATCAACAACCTCTTCGCCAAGACGGGGGTCAAGGACCGTGCTCAGGCAGTCCGTTACGCCTATGGGAAGGGTCTCGTACGGCCACCCGCAGGCTGAGTCACCTGATGGAGTGAAGACCGCGGAGAGAAGAGTCCGGGATCTTCCCGATCTGCACATCCTTGGGCACGCGGCCGAAACGGGCCGCGGACAAGGAGAGTTCGGTGGAGAAGCACGACGGTCGTGACACCGGGAAGGTCCGGTTCGACGACCCCTGGTACGACGCGCTTGCCTCCGGCTGGGGTGAGTTGGACGGCACGGGTGCGCCCACTCCCGCCGTGCCGCCCGCGCACCCGGAGCAGGAGCGTCGGACGGGCGGGGCGGCCGACGTCTATCTGGAGGTGCAGCGGAGTGCGGCCTTCCAGGAGGTGCGCAGCCGGTACCGGAGGTTCGTGGTCCCGGGCTTCGCCGTCTTCTTCACCTGGTACGTCGGTTACGTGGTGACGGCGACGACGGCACCTGGCTTCATGGCCCGGCCCGTTGCCGGCGCGGTGAACGTGGCGATGGTCGCGGGGCTCGGACAGTTCGTCACCACCTTCCTGTTCACCTGGGCGTACGCGAGGCATGCGCGGCTGCGTAGGGACCGGCCCGCGCTCGATCTGCGCTGGGACACCCAGGAGCTGACCCGGAGCGTCAGAGGTGGTGAGCGATGAGCGGCAACCATCAGACACTGGCGCTGCTGCTGTTCAGCGCGTTTGTCGCGGTGACGCTGGCGATCACGACGTGGGTGAGTCGCAACCGGCATGGTTCGGCTGAGGAGTTCTATGCCGGAGGGCGATTGTTCTCGCCGATGGAGAATGGTTTTGCCATCTCCGGCGACTACATGTCGGCGGCGTCCTTCCTCGGCGTCACGGGTCTGATCGCACTCTTCGGCTACGACGGGCTCCTGTACGTGGTGGGCTTTCTGGTGGCCTGGCTCGTGGTCCTCTTCCTGGTCGCCGAACTGGTGCGCAACTGCGGGCGGTTCACGCTCGCCGATGTCGTCGCGGCCCGGATGAGCGAGCGGCCGGTGCGGATCGCGGCGGGAACTTCGTCGGTGACCGTGTCCGTTCTGTACCTGGTGGCGCAGATGGTGGGAGCGGGCAGCCTGGTCGCGCTGCTGCTGGGGGGCACGAGCGAGGCGGCGCGGAACTGGACGGTGATCGGCGTCGGCGCGCTCATGGTGATCTATGTGTCGATGGGCGGAATGCGGGCCACCACGTGGATCCAGATCGTCAAGGCGGTCCTGTTGATGGGCGGGGCCATCGCCCTGACTGTGCTCGTCCTGGTCCGGTTCCACGGGGACTTCAACCAGCTGCTGCGTTCGGCGGCAGACCGAAGTGGACACGGTGACGCGTTTCTCGCGCCCGGGCTGAAGTACGGCGGGGACTGGACGGCACGGTTCGACTTCATCAGCCTGGGACTCGCGCTGGTGCTGGGCACGGCCGGGCTGCCGCACATCCTGTCGCGGTTCTACACCGTGCCGACGGCGCGGGCCGCGCGTCGTTCGGTGGTCTGGGCGATCGGCCTCATCGGGAGCTTCTACCTGATGACGTTCGTGCTGGGCTTCGGCGCAGCGGCGATCGTCGGTCCGGAAGCGGTGCGTGGGTCGAACGCCGCGGGGAACACGGCGGTTCCGCTGCTGGCGCTTGATCTGGGCGGCGGCGCGAACTCGACGGGAGGAACGGTTCTGTTCGCAATCGTCGCCGCCATCGCCTTCGCCACGATCCTCGCGGTCGTCGCCGGAATCACCCTCGCGTCCTCGGCGTCCGTGGCGCACGACCTGTACGCGTCGCTGCGACGAAGGCGGGCCAAGCCGCGCAGCGAGGTAGCTGTGGCGCGCACCGCGGCGGTCGGTATCGGCGTGGTCGCGATCGCGCTCGGACTGCTCGCCCGAGATCTCAACGTGGCCTTCCTGGTGGGCCTCGCCTTCGCGGTGGCCGCGTCCGCGAACCTGCCGGTGCTGCTGTACTCGCTGTTCTGGCGGAGCTTCACGACGCGCGGCGCGGTGTGGGCCGTGTACGGGGGTCTGGTGCCCGCGCTGGTGCTCGTGCTGCTGTCACCCGTGGTGTCGGGGAGCCCCGAATCGCTGTTCCCGGGCGCCGACTTCCAGTACTTCCCGCTGCAGAACCCGGGCCTCGTGTCCATCCCCCTGGGCTTCCTCGCGGGCTGGCTGGGCACGGTCACCTCGGCGGAGCCGGCGGACGAGGCCAAGCACGCGGAGACCGAGGTGCGGTCGTTGACGGGGGCCGGGGCTGTCTGAGGGGCCGGCCGGCGACTTCGAGGGTGCGGCGGCGACTGTGAGAGTGCGGTCGATGACTGAAGGCGCGGTCGACCACTGAGGTTGCGGCCGAAGACCGACCATGGCGTTCGTGGCGAAGGCGGCGGCCGGCCGGGAGTCCTCGTCTGTGTCCTCAAGTGCGGGTCGCCCAGACGTAGCGATGCTCAGGGCGGCCCGCGTCGCCGTACTTCAGGGTTAGCCTGGCCCGTCCCGTGCGTTCCAGGAGCTTCAGATAGCGCTGGGCGGTCTGCCGGCTCAGTCCGGTCTCCTCCGCGATCTCCTGGGCCGACAGAGGGCCTTCGGACTTCACCAGGGCGCGGCGTACGAGCTCCGCGGTCGTGGGGGAGTGGCCCTTGGGCAGGTCTGTCTCCGTACTCGCCGACAAGGCGCCGAAGATCCGGTCCACCTCCGCCTGTTCGGCCTCCCCGCCGCCGTCGAGGGTGCGGCGCAGATCCGCGTACGCCTCCAGCTTCGCGCGCAGGCCCGCAAAGGCGAACGGCTTGACCAGGTACTGGAGTGCGCCCTGCCGCATCGCCGCCTGGACCGTCGAGATGTCACGGGCGGCGGTCACCATGATGACGTCGGTCTGGTGGCCGCGTCGGCGCATCTCCTGGACAACCGACAGGCCCGTGTCGTCCGGCAGATAGTGGTCCAGGAGGACCAGGTCCAGGTGGGGCAGCGCCTCCATCCGGCTCAGCGCCTCGGCCGCGCTGTGGGCCTCGCCCGCGACATGGAAGCCCGGCACCTTCGCCACGTACGCGGCGTTGACCCGCGCGACCCGGATGTCGTCGTCCACGACCAGGACCTCGATCATCGCGACCCTTCCTTGGCATCCATGGTGGTGGTGACGGTGGCGGTGGCGGTGGCGGATTCCGGAGGCTGGTGCGGCTTGGGCACGGGCCGGGGGTCTGTCGCTGGTGCGAGGCCTGCCTCCCGTGTGAAGCCTGCCTCCGGCTGGAGGTCTGCCTCCGGTATGAGACCCGCGTCCGGGGTGTGGCCAACAGCTGGTGCGCGGCCGGTGTCCGGCGCATGATCTGCACCGGGTGTACGACCTGCATAGGGCGTCTGCCCTACGTCCGGTGCGGAACCCGACTCCGGCTCGAACCCCGGTTCCCTGAGTGCCTCCGGCAGTACGACGGTGAACTCCGCGCCCCCGCCGTCGGCCTCGGCCACCTGCGCGCTGCCGCCCTGCCGTTCGGCGAGTCGGCGCACCAGGGGGAGACCGATTCCGCGCTTGCCGTGGGCGGGGGGCTTCTTGGTGGACCATCCGTCGGTGAAGATCAGTTCCCACCGATCCTCCGGGATTCCGGGCCCGGTGTCCCGTACTCGCAGTACGGCGGTACGCCCCTCGGCGCGCAATTCGACCTCCACGCGCGCGTGGGGCGTGCCCGCGACGGCGTCGAGCGCGTTGTCGACCAGGTTACCGACGACGGTGACCAGTCCCCCCGGGTCCACCAGCCGATCCGGCAGGAGAGTCGCGTCCGAGATCCACAGGGCCACGCCGCGCTCGGCCGCGACCGAGGACTTGCCGACCAACAGGGCGGCGAGCAGCGGATCGTGAACCTTTTCAGTGACCTGTTCGGCGGTGACCCTGTGGTCCCCGACCACCTCGCCGACGAACTCCTTGGCGTCGTCGTACATCTCCAGTTCGAGCAGCCCCAGGACGGTGTGCATCCGGTTGGCGTGCTCGTGGTCCTGGGCGCGCAGGGCGTCGATCAGGCCGTGTGTGGAGTCGAGTTCGCGGCCGAGTTGCTCCACCTCGGTGCGGTCGCGCAGCGTGGCCACGGCGCCGCCGTCGTCCGTGGGCATCCGGTTGGCGACCAGGACACGCTGGCCGCGGACGGTGAGCAGGTCGGTGCCGGTGACTCGGCCGGCCAGCACATCGGTCGTACGGCCCGGTCCGAGTGCGTCGTCGAGCGGCCTGCCGATGGCCTCGCCGTCGAGTCCCAGCAGGCGCTGTGCCTCGTCGTTGAGGAGGCGTACGCGGCCGCCGCGGTCCAGCGCGACGACGCCCTCCCGTATGCCGTGCAGCATCGCCTCGCGCTCCGCGAGCAGCGCCGAGATATCGGAGAAGGCCAGGTCACGGGTCTGCCGCTGGACCCGGCGGGAGATCAGATACGCGGCCAGCGCACCGACAGACAGAGCGCCGCCGGCGTACGCAAGCAGTCCGGGGATCGCGTGGATCAGCCGGGCCCGCACGCTGTCGTACTCGATGCCGACCGAGATCGCGCCGACGATGTCGCCGTCGGCGTCGCGCAGTGGCACCTTGCCGCGGGCGGAGCGGCCCAGAGTGCCGTCGTCGATATCCATGACGTCCTTGCCGGCCAGGGCCTGGCTGGGATCGGTCGAGACGACCTTGCCGATCTGCGTGGCATCGGTGTGCGACCAGCGGACACCGTCCGTGTTCATCACCACGACGTACTCGGCCCCGCTGGCCTTCCGTATCCGCTCAGCCTCGGCCTGTACGGGCCCGTCCACGGACGGTGGTGTCGTCCGGAGGTCCTCGGCGATCTGCGGCTGGACCGCCGCGGTCTGAGCGATCGCGAGCGCGCGGCGCATCGCCTGGTCGTCCAGCTGTGCACTGAGCGGGGCGAGGAACAGCCCGGTCGCGAGTACGACGACCCCGGCGGCGATCGCCACCTGCATCAGCAGTACCTGCGAGAACACCCGCCGCGGCAGACCGAGGCGCAGTCGTCGTACGGGGGGAGTGGGGCTCATGGCTATGACGGTACGGCGGTGGGTGGGTTTTGCCGTAGGGGGGTGTGGCGTGGATCTCCTGATCGCCGTGTTTGTGGGCCGGGACAGGAAGCATCCAGGACGGCTGCTGACTACGCCGTGCACCCTCCGCACGATCGGCAGGCGGGGGAATGACTGACGGATCTGCTGGAGGTGCCCAGGTGATCGGAAGCTGCATCCCTCGGTGTACTAGGTCGAGTCGGACTCGCCCGCTTACGCGCCGGCTCCGAGGTCGCCGCCGAGCGGCGCGTGGTGGTGCTGTCCCACAGCCAGTACGGATCGCCCTGGTCCGGCCGGCGCGCTTCGCGGCGGTCGCGCCGCGTCGCCCCGGCTGCCGGTCCTGATGGGGCACGTGGGCCTGTGGCCCGAGGGAGCCAGGTAACCCCGTTCAGTGCGGTGACGGTGTCGGGTCCAGGGCGTTGCCGACGGTGCAGCCACCCTCTCCAAGCATCCGCTGGATCCGGGGCGGCACCCACACCTCGGTGGCGCCGGGGCCCACGCGGGCAAGAAGGCAGTCCTGCGGGTCGAAGCGGTTGCCCTTTACCAACAGGAGAACGCCGACCTTGCCGCCGTCCGCCTTCACCTCGGCATGGATCGCCGGATCCAGATCCAGGGCGGCGAGCGTACGGCGCACCTCGGCCTCGTCCACCCGGCCGCCCTCCGGCACCCGGGGAAGTTTCGCGCGGAGCTCCTCGTACGGCAACCGGGGCGGTTCGGGGGGCGGGGCGAAGGTCAGCGGACGGCCGTCCGGGCAGTCCACATCACGGGGATCCTCACCCCACTCCGACTTGGGCGACACCCGCACCGCGAAACAGCGCCGCACGTCGACCTCCTCAGGGTCGAGCCATCCGTTGTACGCCGAGCCGGACGTGCGGACGACCACTTCGATGCCGTCCCCGTCGTGTGTCGAGGTACCCGTCACCCGCAGTACCTCCACCCCGTCGATGCCGGAGGCGGAGCGCCCGACCTCCTCCGCCGTGCGCGGACGCTGGCCGTAGAGCCGCTCGCCCGCCTTCCTGGCCACCTCCCGTGCGGCGTCGGTCGCCTCGTTCTCGGAGGACTGCACCACCCCGCAACCGGCGATGAACAGCAACAGTGGGGCGATCAGCAGCAGTCGGCGCATGCGACCACCCTTCCGGCGCCGCGCGCGGCGGGTAACCGCTCGTGTACTCAGACCGGCGTAGGTGATCGTACTCAGCGGGTGCGGCGATCAGACATGGGCGCAATCCCGGTGTTGGGGACCAGCGGTACAACCATTGGCCACCCGATGGTTGTGTCGGTCTGGTCGCGGGTCACGCCGGTTTCAGCAGGACGGCCGGCAGCGTCCCACTCACGATCGCCCTCCGCCCGGCGGAGGGCTTCAAGCCGACTCGCCGTTTCCTGCCGGGCGGGCGGGCGGTCGGCGGCCGGGCGTACCCGATGGGTATGGCCGTTCGGTGGAGGTGGAGGGGGCGAGCGCGGGGCCCGTACGAAGCCGCCTGCTCGTTGGTCAGGAGCGGTCGGGTCGGTCGGCTCAAAGGATCGCCGCGCGTGGGACATATGGTGGCGGGCGCGGTACGCGACTCTCGGCCGTGGAGCTGGTCAGCAGGGCAGGGCTAGCACGGCCGGGATCAGTTCCCGTACGGACACCACGTCCATCCGGGCCGGTGATCCCAGGGCCGAGCCGCAGCTCTCGGGGCGGGGCGGGAGCGAGGCGCCCTGGGCTACGACGACGCGCCACACGCGGCCGTCGGTGTGGGCGACGGTCACCTCCCAGCGCGGGGCCTCGCCGTCCGTGTGGACGACGCTCAGGGCGTCCGCGGTGTGCTCACGAGCGGCCGTACGCACGGCCAGCTCGGCCGCCTGTCCGGGCCTCTCCCAGGCGGAGTTCCCGCGGCAGCCCTCGGTGACCACACGCCCCTCCCGGACGCCCTGGAGGATCTCCTTGACGGCGTGGGCCTCGGCCCGCCCATACGCGTATCCGTACGGCAGGACGAGCAAGGTGGGCGAGAAGCGGTGACCGCCGAGGTGGGTGACCTCCCAGGCGCCGTCCACACCGGAGGCGGCGAGCTCGGCGGCGAGGGGGCGGCCGAGCAGGGCGCAGCAGCGGTCGCGCTTGCCGTTGGTGCAGACGAGGGCGAGTGGGTCGCCAGTGTGGGACCGACCCCCAAGAGCGGCGTCGAAGGTGTGATGGTCGCCCATACCGAGCGCGGTGAAGTCGAGGTTGAGCAGCTGCTCGGGGTCGGACGTCATGGCGCTGTGCAGCCATACGTTTCCCGGAGCGGTGTGGGCCGCATACACGTGGCGTTCGGCCGGCGGCCCGAAGTCGGCGTGTCGTCCGGGGCGCCGGATGAGTGCGATCCGTACGCCGGTGTCCTGCGCGGCGGCTTCGAGGGCGCGGCCGAGCGCGGGGTCCAGGTGGCTCGAAGTGAGCGCCTTGGCACCCCAGGGACCGGGCTGTTCGAGCAGCAGCCATGTCCTTGCGGTGGCCGCGGTCCCTGCCAGGGGCTCGTCGAGGTGGAGGGACGCGGTCGTGCACGTACTCACAGAGGTGAGCCTAACCTGACTTCGGGCGGGGCGACTTCCGGCCCCTGGGACGGGGGCGCACTTCGGGCGCGTTCAGCGCGCGTCGGCGTGCGGAGGCGCTCACCCGGGGAGCGGCTGCGGCGGCCGCGCGCCCACGTATCGACCGCTGGGACGCATACGCAACGGGCGCTCCCCGTACTCCTCCAGGATGTGAGCGATCCAGCCCGCCGTACGGGCGATGGCGAAGACTGTCTCGCCCGCCGAGGCGGGCATGCCGGAGGCGACCGTCAGGACGGCCAGCGCCAGGTCGACGTTGGCGTGCAGCGGCCTGTGGCGGGCGGTCGTGGCCACGATGTCGCGGGCCGCCGCCAGGGCGGGTGCCGCGCCGGGAACCGCCTCCAGGAGGGCGAAGAGGGCACGCGCGCGTGGATCCTCGCCGGCGTAGAGCCGGTGGCCGAGCCCCGGGACACGACGCCCGGCGCGCAGCTCGTCCGCGATCACGGGGGCCGCGGTGCCCTGTTCCAGGACATCGAGGAGCAGCCGGTGCGCGAGTCCGCTGGCCGCGCCGTGCAGGGGGCCTTCAAGGACGCCCAGGCCCGCCGACACGGCCGCGTACACGTGTGCCCGGGCAGACGCGGCGACCCGCACCGCGAGCGTGGAGGCGGCCAGGTCGTGGTCGACGAGCAGCCCAAGTGCCGTGTCCAGCACACGCAGTGACGCCTCGTCGGGTGTGCGGCCGCTGAGCCGTGTCCACAGGCGGTGGGCCAGTGGGCCGTCGTCGCGAGGGTCGTACCGCATCGGCGGGAGGGCGGCGACGAGGGTGGGGATGAGGGTGCGTGCGGTGCCGAGGACGGCGTCCTCGGAGAGGTCGTAGCGCAGCGGGTCGTTGGCCGACGCGGCGATCGCGGCGACGCGCAGCCGGTCCGTCGGACCGCTGTGTTCGGGCAGCGCGTCGACGGCGCGGCGCGTGGCGGCGACGGTTGCCTCCGGGGCGCTGAACCGGACGCCGGGGCGCAGCTCTCCGGTCCACAGCCACTCGGCGATCTCCTCGTAGGTGTGCCGGGCCGCCAGTTCGGTCGCGTCGACGCCGCGGTAGTAGTACCGGTCTTCGGCGATCAGGGTGATGCCCGTACGGACGGACAGCTCGCCGCCGGTGCTCGGACTTCCGCCGGTGTCCCGCCTGTTGCGCCGCGCGAGCGCCTCCACCTCCTCGGCGTCGAACGTGCTTCCACGGCCGCCGGGTTCGCGTCGGCTGCCGAGCTGACCGCGGCTCACATAGGCGTAGACGGTCTCGGGCTTCACGCCGAGCAGTTCGGCGGTTTCCCTGGTGCTGAGCCGTCGGCCTTCGTCCCCTGGTGTTGCCGCTTCTTGATCCTTCATGCGTGCCACATCCTTCATGCGTGCCACCGTATCCATGGATCGGCACATTGATTCAATCAATATTGACAAGGATTGAATCAAGCATGGACAGTCGGATCAAGTCCAGGGAGGAAACATGTCGATCAACCGGGCCGCGAACATCTCTGTCGACGTACCGCGAGGACTCGCGGGCGTCGTCGTCACCGACACCGAGCTCGGTGACGTCAGGGGGCTGGAGGGCTTCTACCACTACCGTCAGTACTCGGCCGTCGAACTCGCGCAGACCCGCGGCTTCGAGGACGTCTGGCATCTGCTGGTGCACGGTGAACTGCCGGACGCGGCTCAGAGCGCCGTCTTCTCCGCGCAGACCGCAGCGCTGCGACGACTGCCCGACGACGTGCGTGCCGCACTGCCCGCGATCGCTGCCGCAACCGGACACTCCGGGCCGCTCGCCGGACTGCGCACCGCACTGTCCCTGCTGGGCGCGTCGCTGGGGTTCCGGCCGGTGTACGACATCGACACCGGCCGGCGTCGCGCGGACACCCTCGCCGCGTGCGCGGCCGTGCCCACGTTGCTCACCGCCCTGTACCGCCTGGGCCAGGGGCTGGAACCGGTAGAGCCACGCGAGGACCTCGCGTACGCCGCCAACTACCTCTACATGTTGACTGGTTCAGAGCCGGACGTTGCGCGTGCGAGGGCGATCGAGCGCTACCTCATCTCAACCATTGACCACGGATTCAATGCGTCAACGTTCACAGCGCGGGTGATCGCGTCGACAGGGGCGGATGTGGCGGCCTGTCTGGTCGGCGCTGTGGGAGCCCTCTCGGGCCCCCTCCATGGCGGTGCCCCGAGCCGCGCCCTGGACGCCCTCGATGCGATCGGTACCCCCAACCGCATCGACACGTGGATCCGCGAACGCGTCCTCGCCGGCGAACGCATCATGGGCTTCGGTCACCCCGTCTACCGCACGGAAGACCCCCGGTCGCGCATGCTCCGCGACATCGCGCGGCAGTTCGGCGGCCCGCTGGCCGACTTCGCCGTGGAGGTCGAGCGCCAAGTGGAAGCGATCCTTGCCGAGCTCAAGCCCGGCCGCGAACTCCACACCAACGTGGAGTTCAACGCCGGCGTGGTCATGGAACTGTGCGGCCTGCCCCGCGAGATGTTCACGCCGACGTTCGCCGCTGCCCGCGTGGTGGGCTGGAGCGCGAACATCCTGGAACAGGCGGAGGACCCGAAGATCATTCGGCCGGCGGCTCGGTATGTGGGGCCGGTTCCGCCGGTGGCAGTGCCGAGCATGGCCTAGGGCTGGCCTAGGGCCTGTCCGGCGGAGCAGGTCGGAGGACAGACCCCGGTACGCAAGAGGTCCAGCACCGATCGGTGCTGGACCTCAGGAAGCTGGTGTCGAGCGGCGCCGTGCGGGATGGGCGGCGGCGTTGCTCGGGCCCTCTGGCGTCAGGGGGTGCTGCGCTGGGCGTGTGTGGGGTAAGTGTGGGGCGGGCCGGGGAGAGGAGCCGTTTTCCGGAGATGGGTCGGGGTGACCGATGGATCTCGACGGACCAGGGTCGTGCCCTGTATCGGCCCTGCGACCGCTTCACTTGTCAGGGATGTCCAACTTTGCGCGGATGAGCGTTTCGCGGCTGATGACAACGATGCGTTCGTAGTCCGCGCGCGCGGCGTCATGGGGGAGTTGGCTGTCGAGAGTCGCTGTCGCCTCTGTGCCGATGACGGCGAAATTTCCGTCGCTGAGCTCAAAGATGTCCGGGCACGTCTCGCCTGACAGACTGCCGCGTTCGCGTGGAGATGCACCGATGCGGCGCATGATTTTCAAGGGGATCCCGGTCCTCAGGTTTAGACAGTGAAAACGGAGAAACCCTAGCCGACTCATTACCCACTCAAACGTCGCCCCCCTCTAGGCCAACTGGCCTACTCCGATTGGCTGTTCACCCCTCAAACGTCAGCTCTACTCCGACGGCGGCTCGCCTACGACCCACCACTCTTCGGTGTCGGATTCATCCAGATCACGGACAAGGTCATCCACCATTCGGCCTACGCGTGCCTCGTCCGACGACGGGTCGAGGCTGTCCCGGTGGTGGCGGGTGGCTTCCCAGTAGTTGCGGAAGACTCTGCTCTGGCAGAGCACCCGAACGTGGCCGTAAAGCTCCTGCCAGTTGACATCGCCTGCGCGGTAGGTCTGCAGGGCGTTCGTGTACAGGGCGTTCGCGAAGAGGTATTGGCGACGCAGGCCGGCGTGTGCTTCGACGGGGTCGGCGCTGAGATCGACGGTGCTCATCACGGCCGCCAGCTCAGGGTCGTCCATGGCCATGCTCAGCAGCTGGAAGTGCATGCGCTGCTGCTCGACTCGCAGCCTTAGTTCGTTGTGCTTGCGTTGCTGCGCTGTGAGGAGCGCGAGAGCTCCTGCTGCAAAGGCGAGCCCCGCCGCGGCGGCGGACCCCAACCCGCGTATCCCAGAACTCTGTGTGACCATGTCAACCCCCGAATCAGGCGACCGTTCCGCCGGTCGTCGGTTGTGGGGCGACAGGGAGGACCGGCGAGCGGTGGGCGGCGCGCTTGCCGTCTCCCAGTTTTGCCGAGCGGCTCTGATCGGCAGGGAGGCGGAGAGGAGGCGCACGGAGGGAAGTGCGGGTCGCGTTTCTCGGCGCCTTGCCCAACGTGTGCCCCGCGAGCGCCGCTAACAATCGTTCACTTCGCGACGATTCCTCCCACTCGTATCCTTGGTCGGCATTCATTCCTCGTACGCGTGCCGGTGTGTGAGCCGCACTCGTACGAGAGCCGGTTCCGAGCCGGTGTACGCACCGGTGTGAAAGAGGTCGCCCGTGAGCCAGCACAGTCCGCAGCCGATCCCGAGCGAGCAGTCCGTGGCAGGGGAGACCGTGGTGCAGCCGATCCCGGGCAAGCAGCCCGCAGCCGAGGAGACTGCGGCTGGGGAGCCCGCGGTGCGGCAGATCCCGGTCATCGTCCTCGCCGGTTTCCTCGGCTCCGGCAAGACCACCCTGCTCAACCATCTGCTGCACCGGGGCGGAGGCAGCCGGATCGGGGCCGTCGTCAATGACTTCGGCTCGATCGAGATCGATGCGATGGCGGTGGCCGGGGCGCTGGGGGACTCGACCGTCTCCCTGGGCAACGGGTGCCTGTGCTGTGCCGTCGACGCGAGTGAACTCGACGTCTATCTGGGGCGGCTGGCTCAGCCCTCGGCCCGAATCGACGTCATCGTGATCGAGGCGAGCGGGCTCGCCGAGCCTCAGGAACTCGTACGGATGGTGCTCGCGAGTGAGGATCCGCGGATCGTGTACGGAGGGCTCGTCGAGGTCGTCGACGCCGCCGAGTTCGACGGCACGCGTGAGAAACATCCCGAGATCGACCGGCATCTCGCTCTCGCGGATCTGGTCGTCGTCAACAAGATCGACCGGGCGGCGGAGGGCGAGCGGGTGCTCCGCGTCGTGCGGGAACTCGCCGGCCGTGCCGCCGTCGTACCCGCCAGCTACGGCCGGATCGATCCCGAGTTCCTCTTCGACTGCCGGCCGACCGAGGAGCGCATCGGGCAGCTGTCCTTCGACGATCTCCATGAGCGCGAAGGGGATGAAGGGCACGGTCATGCCGCTCACCTGCACTCCGCCTACCAGTCCCTCTCCTTCACGTCCGAAGTCCCGCTCAGCCCGCGGCGGTTGCTGGACTTCCTCGACAGCAGGCCCGAGGGGCTCTACCGCATCAAGGGGTACGTCGATTTCGGCGCCCACGATCGCGTCAATCGCTACGCCGTGCACGCCGTAGGACGGTTCCTGCGCTTCTACCCGGAACCCTGGCCCGGGTCCGGTGCCGACGAGCGACTCAGCCAACTCGTCCTCATCGGCTCAGGCATCGACACGGCTGCCCTGGCCAAGGAACTGGAGGCGTGCAAAGAGGACGCCCCACACGCCGACGAACACAGCATGTGGGGCGTCCTCCGCTACGTACAGGACAAGGGTTCCGAATAGCCGGGCCCGTCTACACCGGCCCCGCCACCACACCCACCGTCTTCGCCAGCGACACACCCGAGCCGTCACGGCGCGGGTCCATCTCCGGCAGCTCGGCCGGGGTGCCGTTCTTCTGCGCGGCCCGTGCCGGTGCCGGGCCCGCCCAGCCGAGCGAGAGGCAGTCCTCGCCCTTCAGGAACCGCTGGCAGCGCACGCCACCCGTGGCGCGGCCCTTGCGCGGGTACTGGTCGAAGGGGGTCAGCTTGGCCGTCGTCTGGACGGAGTCGTCCAGGGTGCCGCGTGAGCCGGCGACCGTGAAGACCACCGCGTCCACCGCCGGGTCGACCACGGTGAATGAGATCACCTTCGCGCCGTCGACGAGCTTGATGCCCGCCATGCCGCCCGCCGCCCTGCCCTGCGGGCGGACCTGCGAGGCTTGGTAGCGCAGCAACTGGGCGTCGTCCGTGATGAAGACCAGGTCCTCCTCGCCGGTGCGCAGCTCGGCAGCGCCGACGATCCGGTCGCCGTCCTTGAGCGTGATGACCTCCAACTCCTCCTTGTTCGAGGGATAGTCGGGGACCACGCGTTTGACGACGCCCTGCGCCGTGCCGATCGCCAGCCCCGGCGAAGACTCGTCGAGCGTCGTCAGGCAGATCACCGTCTCGTCCGCCTCCAGGGAGGACAGGAACTCCGAAATCGGCGCGCCTCCGGAGAGGTTGGGCGCCGACGCCGTCCCAGGCAGCTGCGGGAGGTCGATCACGTTCAGCCGCAGCAGGCGGCCGGAGGAGATGACCGCGCCGATCTCGCCGCGGGCCGTCGCGGGCACCGCGGAGATGATCAGATCGTGCTTGGCGCGCTTGTCCTCCTCGGCCTCTCCGAAGGGGTCGCCATTGGCCGTACGGGCGAGCAGGCCCGTGGAGGACAGCAGGACCCGGCACGGGTCGTCCGCCACCTGGAGCGGGACCGTGGTGGCGGTGGCGCCCGCGGATTCCAGCAGCACGGTGCGCCGGTCGGTGCCGAACTTCTTGGCCACCGCGGCCAGTTCGGTGGAGACCAGCTTGCGCAGCTCGGTGTCCGAATCCAGGATGCCGGTCAGCTCGTCGATCTCGCCGTTGAGCCGGTCGCGCTCCGACTCCAGCTCGATGCGGTCGAACCGGGTCAGCCGGCGCAGCGGCGTGTCCAGGATGTACTGCGTCTGGATGTCGCTGAGCGAGAAGCGCTCGATCAGGCGCTCCTTCGCCTGCGCCGAGTTGTCGCTGGAGCGGATGAGGCGGATGACCTCGTCGATGTCGATCAGGGCGACGAGGAGGCCCTCGACCAGGTGCAGCCGGTCGCGCTTCTTGGTGCGGCGGAACTCGCTGCGGCGGCGTACGACGGTGAAGCGGTGGTCGAGATAGACCTCGAGGAGCTCCTTGAGGCCCAGGGTGAGGGGCTGGCCGTCCACCAGCGCCACGTTGTTGATGCCGAAGGACTCCTCCATCGGCGTCAGCTTGTAGAGCTGCTCCAGGACCGCCTCCGGCACGAAGCCGTTCTTGACCTCGATGACCAGACGCAGGCCGTGCATGCGGTCCGTGAGGTCTTTCACATCGGCGATGCCCTGGAGCTTCTTGGCGCCGACCAGGTCCTTGATCTTGGCGATCACCTTCTCCGGGCCGACGGCGAAGGGCAGTTCGGTGACGACGATGCCCTTGCGCCGGGCCGACACGTCCTCGATCGACACCGTGGCGCGGATCTTGAAGGTGCCGCGGCCGTTCTCGTACGCGTCCCTGATCCCGGAGAGGCCGACGATCCGGCCGCCGGTGGGCAGGTCGGGGCCCGGGACAAGCTTCATCAGCGTGTCCAGGTCGGCGCCCGGGTGGCGGATCAGGTGGCGGGCGGCCGCGATGACCTCGCCGAGGTTGTGCGGCGGCATGTTCGTGGCCATGCCGACGGCGATGCCCGACGCGCCGTTGACCAGGAGGTTCGGGTACGCCGCCGGGAGGACGCCCGGTTCCTGCTCCTGGCCGTCGTAGTTCGGCGAGAAGTCGACCGTGTCCTCTTCGATGGACTCGGTCATGAGTGACGTGGCGTCGGCCATCCGGCACTCGGTGTAACGCATGGCGGCCGGCGGGTCGTCGTTGCCGAGCGAGCCGAAGTTGCCGTGGCCGTCGACCAGCGGCAGGCGCATCGAGAAGGGCTGGGCCAGGCGCACCAACGCGTCGTAGATCGACGCGTCGCCGTGCGGGTGGAGCTTACCCATAACTTCGCCGACGACGCGGGCGCACTTCACATAGCCGCGATCGGGGCGCAGGCCCATCTCGTTCATCTGGTAGACGATGCGGCGGTGCACGGGCTTGAGGCCGTCGCGGGCGTCCGGCAGGGCTCGGGAGTAGATGACCGAGTACGCGTACTCGAGGAAGGAGCCCTGCATCTCGTCGACGACGTCGATGTCGAGGATGCGCTCCTCGAAGTCGTCGGGCGGTGGCGGGGTCTTCGTGCTGCGGCGGGCCATCGCTGCTGCGGCTCCTTCACAGTCTCTGCCTGGGCATGAACGGGTTCTGACGCGCACCATTGTGGACCGCCCCACTGACAACGCGGACCACGACCCGTCTGTTGAGGGTCTTTGCGGGCCGCTCAGAGGGTCTTGTCGCCCTGTCCGAGCCGGGCTCCGGGCGTACGAGGGCGGTACGTGTTCGTCGCTCTCGTCGTACGAGATCCGTAAGAGATCCGTACGAGATCCGTACGACGATTCTCGCTCTCGGCGTACGAGGTGCGGGAACTTCGCCAGCTGTCCGCGCGCTTGCATACAGTGGCAGGACCGACAGGAAATCCGTAGTTTTCCGCGATCGAAGGGACGTACATGCCCATGGGTCACACGGCCACAGCTGAGGCAGGCTCCGGCGGGCTGACAGCGACCGAGCACCGCCTGGCCAACGGCCTGCGCGTGGTGCTCTCCGAGGACCACCTGACCCCGGTCGCGGCGGTGTGCCTCTGGTACGACGTCGGCTCGCGCCACGAGGTCAAGGGGCGTACCGGCCTCGCCCACCTCTTCGAGCACCTGATGTTCCAGGGCTCGGGTCAGGTGAAGGGCAACGGCCACTTCGAGCTGGTGCAGGGAGCCGGTGGTTCGCTGAACGGCACCACCAGCTTCGAGCGCACCAACTACTTCGAGACCATGCCCACCCACCAGCTGGAGCTCGCCCTCTGGCTGGAGGCGGACCGTATGGGCTCGCTGCTCGCCGCGCTCGACGAGGAGTCCATGGAGAACCAGCGGGACGTCGTCAAGAACGAGCGGCGCCAGCGCTACGACAACGTCCCCTACGGGACCGCGTTCGAGAAGCTGACCGCGCTCGCGTACCCCGAGGGCCACCCCTACCACCACACGCCGATCGGGTCGATGGCCGACCTGGACGCGGCCACCCTTGAGGACGCCCGCGCGTTCTTCCGCACCTACTACGCGCCCAACAACGCGGTGCTGTCGGTCGTCGGGGACATCGACCCCCAGCAGACCCTCGCCTGGATCGAGAAGTACTTCGGCTCGATCGCCGGGCACGACGGCAAGCCCGCGCCGCGTGACGGCGCCCTGCCCGACATCATCGGCGAGGAACTGCGCGAGGTCCTCGAAGAAGAGGTCCCCTCGCGCGCGTTGATGGCCGCCTACCGGCTCCCGGAGGACGGCACGCGCGCGAGTGACGCGGCCGACCTGGCGCTCACCGTCCTCGGCGGCGGCGAGTCGTCCCGGCTCTACAACCGGCTCGTACGCCGCGACCGCACCGCCGTGGCGGCCGGGTTCGGCCTGCTGCGGCTCGCCGGAGCGCCCTCCCTGGGGTGGCTCGACGTGAAGACCTCCGGTGACTTCGAGCTCCCCGTCATCGAGGCCGCCGTGGACGAGGAGCTCGCCCGGTTCGCCGAGGAGGGCCCCACGGCCGAGGAAATGGAGCGCGCCCAGGCCCAGTTGGAGCGTGAGTGGCTGGACCGGCTCGGCACCGTCGCGGGCCGCGCCGACGAACTGTGCCGGTACGCCGTCCTGTTCGGCGACCCGCAGCTCGCCCTGACCGCCGTACAGCGCGTCCTCGACATCACCGCCGAGGAGGTCCAGGAGGTCGCCAAGTCCCGCCTGCGCCCCGACAACCGCGCGGTGCTCGTCTACGAACCGATCGCAGCCGAAGACGCCGAAGACGCTGAAGACACCGACGAGGAGGCGGCGAAGTGACCGAGCTCGCCACCATGGAGTTCCACCCCCAGCCGCAGGCCGGCGAGGCCAGGCCGTGGGCCTTTCCCGCACCCGAGCGAGGCACTCTGGGCAACGGCCTGACCGTGCTGCGCTGCCACCGCCCCGGCCAGCAGGTCGTCGCCGTGGAGGTGCTGCTCGCCGCACCGCTGGAGGCCGAGCCAAGGGGCCTCGACGGTATCGCCACGATCATGGCGCGGGCCTTCTCCGAAGGCACCGACAAGCTTTCCGCCGAGGAGTTCGCCGCCGAGCTGGAGCGCTGCGGCGCCACACTTGACGCGTACGCCGACCACCCCGGCGTACGCCTGTCGCTCGAAGTCCCCGTCTCACGCCTCCCCAAGGCCCTCGATCTGCTCGCCGACGCCCTGAGGGCACCGGCGTTCGCGGACAGCGAGGTCGAGCGGCTGGTGCGCAACCGGCTGGACGAGATCCCGCACGAGAGCGCCAACCCGGGCCGCCGCGCCGCGAAGGAGCTCTCCAAGGAGCTGTTCCCGGCCACATCGCGCATGTCGCGCCCGCGCCAGGGCACCGAGGAGACGGTCACGGCCATCGACTCGGCGGCCGTACGCGCCTTCTACGAGAAGCACGTACGCCCCGCCACGGCCACCACGGTGATCGTCGGCGACCTCACCGGAGTCGACCTCGACGCGCTGCTCGCCGACACCCTCGGCGCCTGGACCGGCTCGTCCGCCGAGCCGCGCCCCGTGCCGCCGGTGACCGCCGACGACACCGGCCGGGTCGTCATCGTGGACCGCCCCGGCGCCGTCCAGACGCAGCTGCTCATCGGCCGTGTCGGCGCCGACCGGCACGACCGTGTGTGGCCCGCCCAGGTGCTCGGCACGTACTGCCTCGGCGGCACCCTCACCTCGCGCCTGGACCGCGTCCTGCGCGAGGAAAAGGGTTACACCTACGGTGTGCGGGCGTTCGGCCAGGTGTTGCGCTCCGCGCCGGACGGCACAGGCATCTCGATGCTCGCCATCAGCGGCTCCGTGGACACCCCGAACACCGGCCCGGCGCTCGACGACCTCTGGAAGGTGTTGCGGACCCTCGCCGCGGACGGCCTGACGGACGCCGAGCGTGATGTCGCCGTACAGAACCTGGTGGGCGTGGCGCCCCTCAAGTTCGAGACGGCGGCGGCCGTCGCGGGCACGTTGGCCGACCAGGTCGAGCAGCACCTGCCGGACGACTACCAGGCGACGCTGTACCGGCAGCTCGCCGCCACCGGCACGGTGGAGGCCACCGCGGCCGCCGTGAGCGCCTTCCCTGTGGACCGTCTGGTGACGGTCCTGGTGGGCGACGCCGCGCAGATCGAGGAGCCCGTCAAGGCTCTCGGAATCGGTGAAGTGAGCGTCGTTCCGGCGGAGTAGGAACGGGAGTAGGACAGCAGCTCCCCGGGGCCCAGGAGATTACAGAGTCTCCTGGGCCCCCGTTTGTCCGTATTGATAGGGAGGTTGCCTGTCTGCCCTGTGGCGTGCGCTACAAAAGGCTTGATCCGTTTGTTGATTGAAAGATGTCCCGTTTAGCGTCGGTCCGGCTGTTCGTCAGGCAATGCGCCGCGCCCGCGGCACCGGACAGTCATCGCCGAGTCCCCGTACGGCGCGAGCCAGGGGAGCCGGGGACCCATATGTAGTCCCTGGGGTGAATCGGACGTCCTCCTTGGAGGTGGTCCGTAGGAGACCTTCCTGCTCCGAACCCGTCAGCTAACCCGGTAGGCGAGAAGGAAGGAAAGGATCAGCTCCTACATGGCGTTCACCTGTGGCACAGGCAAGCACCGTCGCCCGAGCCGCGTGAAGCGCACGACCACGAACGCCCTCGGCGTCGCGGCGCTCACCACGACCGGTGTCCTCGGCACCCTGGCCGCCCCGGCGCTCGCCGCGGACAACTCCGTCGAGCAGACCGGCCTGACCCAGGCCGTCGAGATCGGTGACTCGATCGCCGACCAGATCGACGCACAGGCCGCCGCCCAGCAGCAGGCCGCCGACGAGGCCGCCGCGCAGAAGAAGGCCGAGGCGGCCGCCAAGAAGAAGGCCGCCGAGAAGGCCAAGGAGGAGCGCGAGGCCAAGGAGCGCGCCGCCCGCGCGGCCGAGCGCAAGCGCCTGAACACCTTCGTCACGCCGATCACCGGCTCGTACATCTCCACCGGCTACAAGACCGGCGGCAGCCTCTGGTCGTCCGGCAGTCACACCGGCGTCGACTTCCACGCAGCGTCCGGGACCTCGGTCCACGCGGTCGGCTCGGGCACGGTCGTCACGGCCGGCTGGGGCGGCGCGTACGGCAACCAGATCGTCCTCAAGATGAACGACGGCACCTACACGATGTACGGCCACCTGTCGTCCATAGGTGTCTCCGTGGGCCAGACGGTCACCCCGGGCGAGCAGATAGGCCTCTCCGGGGCCACCGGCAACACCACCGGGCCGCACCTCCACTTCGAGGCCCGCACGACCGCCGAGTACGGCTCGGACATCGACCCCGTCGCATATCTCCGCTCGCACGGCGTGAACGTCTGATCACTCGCGTACGTACTTCACAGGGTCCCGGCTCGAACGAGCCGGGACCTTGTCGTTTCGAACCGTTTCGAACGACCGACTGTCCAAAAAATATCCATGGATTCCGGTCCCCCGTCGGAAATTCCGAGTCTCTGCAATAGAGTCACTGAACAAGCGCCAATCGAAGGCGTTTCACGGGGATTAAAGCGGAGGTCCGGTATGCGTGTTCCTGCGCACTCGGTATGCACGGCGATCCGCGACGACATCGTCGCGGGTGTCTACGAGCGTGGCAGCCGGCTCACCGAGGAACTGCTCGCGCGCCGCTACGGCGTCTCACGCGTCCCCGTACGCGAGGCCCTGCGCACGCTGGAGGCCGAGGGCTTCGTGGTCACCCGGCGGCACGCGGGCGCGTGCGTCGCGGAGCCGACCGAGCAGGAGGCCGCGGACCTGCTGGAGATGCGCATGCTCCTGGAGCCGCTGGGTGCCGCGCGGGCCGCGCAGCGCCGCACCGAGGCTCACCTCAAGGTGCTCCGAGGCCTGGTCAGGCTGGGTCAGGAGCGGGCCAGGAGGGGCAACAGCGAGGATCTGCGCTCGCTCGGCGGCTGGTTCCACGAGACCCTCGCGCAGGCCTCCGGCAGCCCCGCGCTGACCTCCACGCTGTCCCAGCTGCGGCACAAGATCGCCTGGATGTACGCGGTCGAAGCGCCGGCCAACCCGGCGGAGTCCTGGGCGGAGCACGGCGGGATCGTGGACGCCGTCGCGCGCGGCGACAGCGAGCGAGCGCGGGCGATCACGGCACTGCACACCGAACGCGCGATGACCGCGCATCGCCTCCGCTTTCCCGGCGGGGCCGATCGCCCGGACCGTGTGAGGACTTCGCAACATCCCGTAAACATGACGGGTCTGCGGCATTAACATGAGCGCCGTATACAAAGAGAAGTAATTCGCGGGAGATTATTTATGCTGCCCGCACAATGGAAATGCGAAGGGCCCACCCGATAATTCGGGCGGGCCCTTGCCGGTGTTTTGGAGCGATGAAAAGCGCCATCGAAGCGATGGACGCCGCCATCGAACCTCAGACGGTCTCGGGAAGCTCGTCGAGCCCCTCGGAGACCAGCTTGGCCAGACGGTCGAGCGCGGCGTCCGCACCCTCGGCGTCGGAGGCGAGGACGATCTCCTCGCCGCCCTGCGCACCCAGGCCGAGGACCGCGAGCATGGAGGCCGCGTTGGAGGGGTTCCCGTCCGCCTTGGCGATCGTCACGGGGACGCCGGAGGCCGTGACGGCCCGGACGAAGATGGAGGCGGGGCGGGCATGGAGGCCCTCGGCCCAACCGACGTTGACGCGGCGCTCAGCCATGTGATGCTGCCCTTCAGGTGTCTCAGGTTGTCTAGACCAGTGTCCCATATGGTGAAGCGTGTCAGGAGCGGGTCAGAGGGTGACAAACCCCTGGCTCCCGTCCCGGACCCGGCGCCGGATCCCGGCCTGGATCCGGCTTCGGTTCCCCCAAGACTGCCTCGCGCCGTTGTCGTACGCGAGCCGTACTCTGGGGCGCATGCAGACCTCGTCGGACCGGCACGAGTACCCCTCCCACTGGGAGGCGGACGTGGTGCTGCGAGACGGTGGTACCGCACGCATCAGACCCATCACCGTCGACGACGCCGACCGTCTGGTCAGCTTCTACGAGCAGGTCTCCGACGAGTCGAAGTACTACCGCTTCTTCGCGCCGTATCCGCGGCTGTCCGCAAAGGACGTCCGCCGCTTCACACACCACGACTTTGTGGACCGGGTGGGACTGGCGGCCACGGTGGGCGGCGATTTCATCGCCACCGTACGCTACGACCGCATCAGCGCCGACGGCCTGCCGGCCTCCGCCCCCGCCGATGAGGCAGAGGTCGCCTTCCTTGTTCAGGACGCCCACCAGGGGCGCGGCGTCGCCTCCGCCCTCCTCGAACACATCGCGGCCGTGGCCCGGGAGCGGGACATCCGCCGGTTCGCCGCGGAGGTGCTCCCGGCCAACAACAAGATGATCAAGGTGTTCACGGACGCCGGGTACCGGCAGAAGCGGCACTTCGAGGACGGCGTCGTACGCCTGGAGTTCGACCTCGAACCCACCGACCGGTCGCTCGCCGTGCAGCGCGCGCGGGAGCAGCGCGCCGAGGCCCGGTCCGTGCACCGGCTGCTCGCGCCCGGCTCGGTCGCCGTCATCGGCGCCGGCCGCACCCCCGGCGGAGTGGGCCGCAGCGTCCTCACGAACCTCAGCGCCGCGGGCTTCACCGGGCGGCTGTACGCCGTGAACAGGGCGGTCCAGGAGAGCGAGCTCGACGGAGTTCCCGCGTACCGCTCCATCGTCGACATCGCGGAGCCCGTCGACCTCGCGGTCGTCGCCGTGCCCGCGCCTCACGTCCCCGAGGTCGTCGCGGAGTGCGGTGAGCACGGCGTGCAGGGGCTCGTGGTCGTGTCCGCGGGGTACGCCGAGAGCGGCCCCGAAGGGCGCGAACGCCAGCGCGAACTCGTCCGCCAGGCCCGTACGTACGGCATGCGCATCATCGGCCCCAACGCCTTCGGGGTCATCAACACCTCTTCCGAGGTACGGCTCAATGCCTCGCTCGCGCCGGAGATGCCGCGGCCCGGTCGGATAGGTCTGTTCGCCCAGTCGGGTGCGATCGGGATCGCCCTGCTGTCCCGGCTGCACCGGCGCGGCGGCGGCGTCACCGGCACCACCGGTGTGTCGACCTTCGTCTCCTCCGGCAACCGCGCGGATGTGTCCGGCAATGACGTACTCCAGTACTGGTACGACGATCCGGACACCGACGTCGCCCTGATGTACCTCGAATCCATCGGCAACCCGCGCAAGTTCACCCGGCTCGCCCGGCGGACCGCGGCGGCGAAACCGCTGGTCGTGGTCCAGGGTGCCCGGCACGCCGCCGCTCCGCAGGGGCATGCCGTACGGGCCACACGGTTGCCGCACGCCACCGTGTCCGCGCTGCTGGGGCAGGCCGGGGTGATCCGGGTGGACACGATCACCGAACTGGTCGACGCGGGGCTTCTGCTGGCACGCCAGCCGCTGCCTCCCGGGCCCCGGGTGGCGATCCTCGGGAACTCGGAGTCGCTGGGGCTGCTCACGTACGACGCGTGCCTGGCCGAAGGGCTTCAGCCGTCGCCGCCGGTGGATCTCACGACAGGGGCGTCTGCGGACGACTTCCGTCGGGCGCTGGCGGGTGCCCTTGCCGACGACGGCTGTGACGCCGTAGTGGTGACCGCCATCCCGGCGGTGGGGGAGACCTCCGCTCAGGACGCAGCTCTGGCCGAGGCTCTGCGCGCGGCCTCGGCTGCGGCTCCGGCCAAGCCGGTGCTCGTGGTGCACGTCGAGCTCGGTGGGCTCGCCGAGGCACTCTCCGCCGCCGTCAGCACCGCACCACAGGCAGCCTCCACCGACCCCGGAGCCCCCGGAAGTGCGCAGGCGGGCCGCCCCGCGGAACACCTGCCCACCGAGGTGGAAGCGACCGATGAAGCTCGCCTCATCCCCGCCTACCCCGCCGCCGAGCGCGCCGTCCGGGCCCTCGCCGAAGCTGTGAAGTACGCCCAGTGGCGGCAGGACGCCGCCGAACCGGGCAGGGTGCCGGAGTACGAGGACATCGACGAAAAGGGCGCCGCCGAGCAGATCGACGTCCTCCTCGCGCGCGGGGAGGACGAGGAGGCACTGACCCTCGGCACCGAGGAGACCCGAGACCTGCTCGGGCGGTACGGCATCGACGTACGCCCTGCCCTGCCGGCCCCGACGCCGGACGACGCGGCGCGCGCCGCGAGAGACCTCGGCTACCCGGTGGTCCTCAAGACCACCGCCCCGCATCTGCGGCACCGCGCCGACCTGGGCGGCGTACGGCTCGATCTGGCGGACGAGGAGCAACTGCGACGGGCGTACGCGGAGTTGACCGAGCTCTTCGGGAAGCCGGCGGAGCTGCGCCCGGTCGTGCAGGCCATGGCGCCGCGCGGAGTCGACACGGTCGTATCGGCCGTCATCGACCCGGCGGCCGGAGCGGTGCTCTCGTTCGGGCTCTCCGGAGCCGCCTCGGAGCTGCTCGGGGACACCGCGCACCGGCTGATACCGGTCACCGACCGGGACGCGACCTCGCTGGTCAGGTCGATCCGGACGGCGCCGCTCCTCTTCGGCTGGCGCGGCTCCGCCCCGGTCGACACGGCGGCCCTGGAAGAGCTGATGCTGCGTGTCTCGCGCCTGGTCGACGATCACCCGGAGGTCGTCGCGGTGTCCCTGGAGCCCGTGGTGGTCGCCCCGCACGGCCTGAGCGCGCTCGGCGCCACCGTACGGCTGCACCGGGCCCCCGTCCGCGACGACCTCGGCCCGCGGACGCTCCCCGTCTACTGATCTCGTTTCGCCGGATCTCCTTTCGACGGATACGGATCTCCGCCGGGCGGACCCCACGAGAGGTGCCTCGCAGTCAGTGGGCGCCCGTAAGATGGACATCATGGCCAAGACCAGTACGTCGACCCAGGGGCTGCGAGCGGCGATCGAGCGCAGTGGCTACTACCCGGCCCTCGTGGCCGAGGCGGTGGAGGCCGCGATCGGCGGCGACACCATCCGGTCGTACCTGGTTCATCAGGAGACGACGTTCGACGCCAACGAGGTGCGTCGGCACGTCACGGTGCTCGTGCTCACGGGCAACCGTTTCATCGTGAGCCACACCGACGAGCAGGCCGAGGACACCACCTCACCGACGCCGTACGCCACCACGTCGACGGAGTCCGTGAAGCTCGGCCGTATCTCGTCGGTCGTCGTCAGCCGAGTCGTCGCCAACCCCGAGTCGTACGCGCCGGGCACGCTGCCCCGCGAGGTCGTCCTGACCATCGGCTGGGGCGCTGTCTCCCGTATCGACCTGGAGCCCGCCGCCTGCGGCGACCCCAACTGCGAGGCGGACCACGGCTACACGGGCAGCTCGACGGCGGACGACCTGAGCCTGCGCGTCAGCGAGGCCGGGGACGGCCCCGAGACAGTGCGCCAGGCCCTCGTCTTCGCGCAGGCCCTCTCCGAGGCGACCGCGGACATCACGCGCTGATGGTCCTGCCTGCCTGGGACCACCCGGAACCCCTTGCCCTCGACACCGCCCCCGTCCCCGAGTACGGCGCCGGCTCGCTCGCCGACCTGCTGCCCACCCTCGCCGCGGGCATGGCCGTGCCCGAAATGACCGCCGCCATACCGGAACTGACCGGGGCCGACCGGAACTGCGTCTTCCTGATCGACGGCCTCGGCTGGGAGCAGCTGAAGGCGCACCCCGACGAGGCGCCCTTCATGACGTCGCTCCTGGCGTCCTCGCGAGGCGGCACGGGCCGCCCGATCACCACGGGCTATCCGGCCACCACCGCGACCTCACTCGCCTCCGTCGGCACCGGCCTGCCGCCCGGCGCGCACGGCCTGCCCGGCTACACCGTGCGCAACCCCAGGACCGGCGAGCTGATGAACCAGCTGCGCTGGCAGCCGTGGACGGACCCGCGCGCCTGGCAGCCGTACCCCACGGTCTTCCAACTGGCCGACAAGGCCGGCGTACACACCGCCCAGGTCTCCTCGCCCGCCTTCCAGAACACCCCGCTGACGAAGATCGCGCTCAGTGGCGGAACGTTCCACGGGCGGCTGACCGGCGAGGAGCGCATGGACGCCGCCGCCGCACAACTCGCGGCCGGCGACCGCTCCCTGGTCTACACGTACTACGCCGAGGTGGACGGCAAGGGCCACCGCTTCGGCGTCGACTCGGACCCATGGCGCGGCCAGCTCATGTACGTCGACCGCCTGGTCCAGCGTCTCGCGGAGCAACTGCCGCCGCGTGCGGCCCTGTACGTCACCGCCGACCACGGCATGATCGACATCCCCTTCGACGAGCAGCACCGCATCGACTTCGACGAGGACTGGGAGCTGCGCGCCGGAGTCGCCCTCCTCGGCGGCGAGGGCCGCGCCCGGCATGTCTACGCCGTCCAGGGCGCCGAGTCGGACGTCCTGACCTGCTGGCGCGAGGTGCTCGGCGAGCAGTTCTGGGTGGCCTCGCGGGACGAGGCGATCGCGGCGGGCTGGTTCGGCCCGCAGATCGACAAACGGGTGTACGCCCGGATCGGTGATGTCGTCGCCGCGGCCCGCGACGACGTTCTGATCATCGCCTCCGAGCGGGAGCCGAAGGAGTCGGCGATGGTCGGCAACCACGGCTCGATGACCCCGGCGGAACAGCACGTACCCCTCCTGCAAGTACGCTCCTGACCGCTCCTCGTTCCCCTTGCCGAAAGGTGCTCAACCCGCCATGCCCGAACTGGCGTTCTTCTCTGGAACGATGGACTGTGGAAAGTCGACTCTGGCGCTTCAGATTGTGCACAACCGATCAGCGCGCGGCCTTCAAGAGCTGATCTTCACACGCGACGACCGCGCGGGAGAGGGCAAGCTGTCGTCGCGCCTGGGGCTCGTGACCGATGCGGTGGAGGCGGGGCCGGGGCTGGATCTGTATGGATTCGTCGTCGGTCAGATCTCACGGGGCGGCCGGGTCGACTACGTCATTGTGGACGAGGCCCAGTTCCTGCTCGCCGGGCAGATCGACCAGTTGGCCCGGATCGTGGATGACCTGGACCTGGACGTCTTCGCGTTCGGCATCACCACTGACTTCCGGACCAAGCTCTTCCCCGGCTCGCAGCGCCTGATCGAACTCGCCGACCGCGTCGAGACCCTCCAGGTCGAGGCGATGTGCTGGTGCGGCGCACGAGCCACCCACAACGCTCGGACGGTGGACGGGGAAATGGTGGTCGAGGGCGAGCAGGTCGTCGTGGGAGATGTGGACCGCCCCGCGGCGGCGGTTGGCTACGAGGTGCTGTGCCGACGTCATCACCGCAAGCGGATGACGAGCGCCGCGGCACGGGCGGTGACACTGTCACCGGACGTACTCCCGATCACCTCCGGCTGACCGCGGGCCACGGGGAGGCGAGCGGACTCGCTCGCTCGCCGGCCGTGGCGTTCGCCGTGCGCCGGGTCGGCTCTCGCCGGCCGTGACGTCCGCCGTGACCCAGGTCGGCGACGATCTCGGCTTCCGCGCGTGGCGGAACTCGGCGCAGCCGCCGAAACGTCCGGCGGCCGCGCCGGGTGGCCCAGAGCCTGGGCGTCAGCTCACTGTCACCGACACCCTCGCCTCTTCGGCGGCGGAGTTGGTGATGTCCTTCGCGCTCGCGGTGAGGGTGTGTTCCCCAGTGGTCAGGGCGGTGGACGCGGTGCAGGTCCACGCACCGTCATGGCCCGCCGTGGCGGTGCACACCTCCGTACCTTCGACGGTCACCGTCACTTTCGCATCCGGCTCGGCGGTTCCGGAGAGGGTGGGCGACGTGCCGACGGTCGCACCCTCGACCGGGGAGGTGACCGTCACCGGCGGGGCGAACCGCTGGGCGTCCGGGACACCGGCCCCGCTGACCTTGATCGCGACGCTGTGCACCGTGACGGTTCCGCCGCTGTTGCGCAGCCGGAAGTCGCCCTTCGCGTGCTGGGCGCCGCCGAAGTAGGCGTCCGTGGCACTGACGGTCGCCGTCTTCCACGTGTTGGTGCCGGTGAGCGGGATGGCGGCCGTCGACTTGTACGGATCGGAGCTGCCGTTGTCGTACTGCACCGCGAACGAGCCCGTGCCCTGGTCGTAGTACGCGACGGTGAAAGTGGCCGCGAAGTAGCCGCCGTGGGCGACGGAGTCGTCGATGTCGAAATAGATGTTGCCTGCCGTGCCCGTCCGGGCCGTGAGCCCGTCGGTCACCGAGGCGGTCGTCGGACCGTCGAAACCGCCCGAGGTGTCCTCGGCCTGGGTCACGCCGTAGGTGTGGTTGTCCGAGCCGAGTACGGAACCGAGCACAGCCGTGCCCGGCGGCTGGTCGGAGGCGGTGAACGTGCGCCCCGGCGACGTGTCGCTCTGGAGCCCGCCGAGATCGGTGAGCGTCGCCGTCAGGGTCTGCCGTCCCTTGGTGAAGCCGCCGGCGGGCGAGCAGCTCCACGCGCCGTTCTCGTCCGCGGTGGCGGTGCACAAGGTGTCGGACCCCTTGCGCACGGTCACCGCGCCGTCGGGGACGCCGGTGCCGGAGACCGCGGACGCGAGTTTGACGGTGGCCTCGCTCGCCGGAGTGGTGACCGCCGGGGCGGGCGGGAACAGGCGACTGTCGGCGACCCATGCACCGGTCACGGCCAGCCCGGCACTGTGCACGGTGAACGGACTCGCCGAGTGCAGCCGCAGATCCGCGCCACCGTTCTGCAGCCCGCCGAAGTAGGCGTCCTCCAGCGGCACTTCAGCCGTCTTCCAGGTGCCGCTGCCGGTGAGCGTGATGGTGCCCGCCGAGCGGTAGCGGTCCTTCGGGCCCGCGTCGTACTGCACCGCGAGCGAACCGGCTGCCGCGTCGAAGTAGGAGAGGGTCAGCTTCGCATCGTACGAACCTGTGGCCGCCGTGCTGTTGCCGACGTCGAAGTACATGTCGCTGCCGGTGTCACCCGTTCCCGTGCCGGTGGTGCGGCCGGTGTGTCCGGCCACGACGCCGGCCGTGGTGGTCGCGCCGGACGAGCCGGAGTAGTCGAGCTGGGTCAGGCCGTAGTCCCGGTTGGACGCGGCCAGAACCGAACCAACTGTCGACGTGCCCGACTTGACTCCGGCGTCGAGGCCGATCTGTACGCCGCCGAGATGGCGGGCGGCGGTCGGCGCGCTGCCGGTCACCTGGGCAAAGGGCAGCTTCATGGTGGGGGAGGACACCTGCTGCACGAGGTAGCTGCGGCCGGCCTTCACGGGGATGCTGAACAGCTCCGCCGTGCCGGGTCGCACCACTGCCTTGCCGGTGGTTCCGTCGACCACCTCCACCTGCTTGCCGGGCCAGGGGCTCTTCACCTTCACGGTGCCTGTGCTGCCCGCCTCGATGGCCGCGGTGACCAACTGCCCGTCCTGCACCTGGACATCGGCCTTGTTCTTCTGCTGGAGGTACACGGTGCCGCTGACGTCCCAGTCGGCCGGCCATGCCGGTGCGAAACGCAGGATGCCGTCGAAGTCCTGGGCGAGGGCTTCGTTGACGGCCGTTGCCACGCCGGACATCTGCTCGATGTACGGCTGGTAGCCGACCGCGTTGCCGATGTCGGCGAAGCCGTTCGGGTAGACCTGGTGGGCCTCGGTGATGGAGATCAACCTGTCATGAACCTCTGCCGGGTCCTGGAGCCGGGCCGCCTGGATCGCGTCCATCGACCAGTCGTTACCCGTCTTGACCGGCCGGTTGGCGTAGCTGCGCCTCTCGACGTCGAACATGTTGGCGTCCTGGTCGGTCACGGTGTTCCAGGGCCACAGCGGTTCGAGTTCGACGTTCTCGCTGTTGCGGCGCTGAGCGGTGGGCTCGTACGACACGGCGATCATGTCGGTGCCCGTGGCGTCCGCGGCGTCCGTCTCGGCCTGGGTGTAGTTCGAGTTGAGCAGCTTGGTCCTGGTGGCCTGGTCGGTGCGCGGGTACGGCGGGATCTGCTTCTCGGCCTTGGCGACCTGGGTGACGAGCGCCGCATCGGTGGTCTTGTCCGTGCCGAGCACGGCGGCGGCCTGCTGGATGATCGGGAAGAGGGCGCGGACCGACGCCATGTTGGTGGTGGGGTCCTTGACGTCCCACTGGGTCTCGTGGGCGTTGGCGACGGAGTGCAGCAGTCCGTCGGCGCCGGGCTGCTGATAGGCGAGCTGAAAGACCGCGGTGGACTTCATGAACGGGAAGTACTTCTTGAGCATCTTCAGGTCGTTGGTGGCCTGGAACTGCTGCCACATGTACATCGCGACCTCGGGCCCACTGGAGATGTTCAGCGCGTTCCAGTTCGGGGCGCCGGGCGCGCTGCACGCCGCGTTGGCTCCCGGGGCCGGGTCGCCGCCGTTGCCGTTGAACCGCATCACCTCCGGTACGCAGGCGCCGGGGAGGCCACCCATCTGCGCCTTCGTCCATGTCTCGATGGCGGCGAGGTTGTCCGCGTAGACGTCGAAGATCGGGATGTTGAGGGCGTATTTGCCCGAGCTCATGTTGGCGGAGATCTGGGTCCGCAGATTCCACAGCCAGAACGAGGACGGTGTCCAGGTCTGCCTGTCCTTGGCCCAGGCGAACATGTTGGCCTCACCTGCCTGGCTGCCGGGGAGGAGGCCCTTGCCCATGGATGCCGTCTCCGCGTACAGGTACAGCGTGCGCAGGTTCTCCATGTACTCGGCGCTGCCGTCCGCGGAGTCCATCGCGACCAGGCCGGTGTTCTTCCAGACGCGGTTCCACCAGGCGTCCTGAGCGGCCATCAGGGCCGAGGTGGAAGCCTTGGCATCCCTCCCGATCAGGTCGGACGCCGTCTTGGCCGGGTCGCCGCCCTGCCATCCGGGGGACGCCACCACGACCCTGAAGGTTCCGTCGGCGTGAGGCTTGAAGGAGACCTTGATCTGGGTCGGGGACGCCACGGTGGTCTGCACGTCCCGGCCACCGGCCGTCACGGCCGCGAGCGAGCCGAACGTCTCGCCGGTGCCCTTCGGCGGTGCCTGGTCCAGCCAGGTCTCGGCGAGGGTTCCTATGGTGCCCGAGACCGCGGCGGCCGGCTTGCGTCCGGACCAGAGGTTGATGGTGGCGCTCTGGACGATGTCCGGGTTCGCGCCGGTGACGTCGACGATGAGCTCGTCCTTGGCACCGGCGACCCACGCCTCCATGGACATGCCGCCACCGGACTGCCGGAACACCCCGTCCGTGAGGTCGAGCACCCCCTTGTAGTCGGCGGCGTGCGAGATCGCCGAAAGCCCCGGAATGTTCAACTGGCCCGGGGACTTACGGTCCGGCATGGTGTCGGAGCGGTTGAGCTGTGCGGTGAAGCCGTCGGCTGCCCAGGCCGCCACACCGAGGGAGCCGTTCCCCATCGGCATGGATGCGATGGGGTCGGTGTTGGGGGCGCCGAGCACGATGTCGGACCGGCTGACCACGCTCTCCGTGTCGAGCTGGAACGCGCCGTGCCGCCAGGCGGTGGTGGGGGCGCTCGCGGCCTGCGCGTCTCCGGGGGCCGCCAGGCTCAGGCCGGCCACTGTGGCCAGCACGGCCGCCCACAGTGCCGGGGATCGTCTGAGCGGGGACGGCCGGGAGCGGGAGGTTCTCTGCATGGTGCCCTCCAAAGCGTGCGGAGCTTGATACGGGCGAGGTGGCCGAGGTGGCCCGAGGTGGAGCATTAATCCGATGAATGAGCTTGATTGCCTGCATGACTTGCCTGTACGCGGGGCTCGTTGGGCTGGCGTCTTGAATACATCGGATGACTGATGTCTAGGGCATGCGTAGCAGTGCTGTAAAGATCCGTACCGCAGTTCGCTCGGTGGTTCCCGTGAGTCGTCCGCCGGCGGCGCCCTCGAAGAAGGTCGGTCAGTACCTCACCCTGAACGCGGGTCGGCGACGCTCCTGCGTCGCGGTTGCAATGATCGGAGGTCTTCGCCCGACGGCTGCGTCGGGGCTGTGAACTCCGGACAGCCCCCTTGGATCCGTGGCGAGGTGTCGACCGGCGTCCCGCGCGAGAGCGCCAGGCGGCGGCAGCCCGGTGGCGGATGACCGGGCCGTGGAGGAGCCCTGGTCGTGGGTGTGTGGCAGTCGCAGACGAGGTCGAACGACTGCCGCGCAGGCCCACCGCGGCCAGGGCCTGCGCGGCCAGGGCCTGCGCGGAGTAACTCGTCCCGCCGCCGTCGGAGTTGCCCGGCGAGGTGTTGGAGTCGTCGCCGGCACCGGTGTCGTTGTACGCCGTGGCCACCGACGGACGGGCGATGTTGACCGACCCCGTGTCGGAGCGGTCGTCGGCGATGTCAACCAGGCCGAGGACATCGGCTATGAGGTGCTGTGCCGCCGGCGCACCGCGCCGTATTGCGGCCGGCACGGCTACCCCCGCCAGGGCTCACGCGGGCACCCTGTCACCGGACGTGCTGCCGACGACCTCCGCCTGACGTCAGGTCACCGGTCGGCCCCTCGGCGCCCGTTCACTGGACGCTGTGGATCAGGGAGAACATCGCGCCCTCCGGATCCGCCACCGTCGCCACGCGCCCGTACGACGAGTCGTGGGCGGCCTTGAGGACGTGCCCGCCGAGGTCCGTGACATGGGTGACGGTGTCGTCCACGTCCGCGGCCTCGAAGTACGTCATCCAGTGCGGGCCGCGGTCGCGGGGCAGGCCGTGGCCGACGCCCTGGATGCCGGCCACCGGACGGCCGTCGATGTGCAGGGTCACGTAGTCGAAGTCGGCCGAGACGACCGGCTCCAGCTCGTAACCGAAGACCCCTTGGTAGAACTTGACGACGCTCTCGGTGTCGCGGGTCACCAGTTCGTTCCACGCGGGCGTACCCGGTACGCCGGTGATGCCCGTGCCCAGGTGGGAGGTCGCCTGCCAGATCCCGAAGACGGCGCCCGTCGGGTCCGAGGCGATCGCCATGCGGCCGGCCTCGCCCGCGTCCAGGGGGCCGACCCCCACGGTGCCGCCGCTGAGCCGTACCGTCTCGGCGGTCAGATCGACGTCGTCCGAGGCGAGATACGGCGTCCAGGCGATGGGCAGATGCCGGTCGGGCGGCAGTTGCCCGATCCCCGCCACCTCGTACCCGTCGAGCAGGGCGCGTGCGTACGGGCCGAGCTGGTGCGGGCCGGGCTGGAACTCCCAGCCGAACAGCGCTCCGTAGAAGTCCTGGGTCGTGGCCATCCCGTGCACCATCAGGCTCACCCAGCAGGGTGTGCCGGGCGTGTGCGGAGCGTCCGTCGCGCCGTTCAGGCCGGCCGACCCCCGTGCCTCGGTCATCGTCACTCTCTTCTCGGCCCCTCGCGGTGGCCGGTCACCTTCCGCCTACCCGCACGCGTACCGCAATCGCGTACCCATAAGCCCCGTGCCGATGTTCGCACCACCGGTCGCACCGTGCGTCCCGGCCGCGCCGTCGTTCAGCGGCCTACGCCCGGAGGATGCCCGATGTGCAGTTTCCCGTCCGTTTCCGCACCATTGCCACACGGTGTCCATCGGCTGTACAGCATGTGCCCGATCCCATACGCCTCGTGATCGGACCTGCCCGGCCGAGCACAGTAGCCCGACATGGACGACGCGGCCACCCCGTGCGCAAGGATGGTCGCCATGAACGCCATCATCCCCGCGCCCGAGCTGGCGAGCGACCTGGCCGGACCGAACCCTCCTGTCGTCCTTGATGTCCGCTGGCAGCTCGGTGGTCCGAATCTGCGCTCCGAGTACGAGAAGGCGCACATCCCTGGGGCCGTTTTTGTCGATTTGGATTCCGAACTTGCAGGTCCGGCGGGGGTTGGCGGCCGCCACCCGCTGCCGGACCCTAAGGTCTTCGCCGCGGCGATGCGCGCCGCCGGGGTCTCGGTGGACCGCGATGTCGTTGTGTACGACGGCGGGCTCGGCTGGGGCGCCGCACGCGCCTGGTGGCTGCTGGCCTATACGGGTCATCCCTCGGTGCGCGTGCTTGACGGCGGACTCGCCGCCTGGAGCGGGCCGGTGTCGTCGGAGATCCCGGCGCCCGCCGCCGGAGACTTCGTGCCGGCGCCCGGCGCCAAGCCCCTGCTCGACGCGGACGGGGCGGCGGCACTCGCCCGTACCGGACTGTTGCTCGACGCCCGGGCCGGTGAGCGGTACCGGGGCGAGGTCGAACCGATCGACCCCGTGGGCGGGCACATCCCCGGCGCGGTCTCCGCACCGACCACCGAGAACGTCACGGGCGACGGACGGTTCCGGCCTGCCGCCGAACTCGCCGATCGCTTCAAGTCCCTTGGCGCGACCGGTACTCCCGAGGTCGGCGTCTACTGCGGTTCGGGCGTCTCCGGCGCCCACGAGGTGCTGGCACTCGCCGTCGCGGGCATCCCGGCCGCCCTGTACGCGGGCTCCTGGTCGGAGTGGACACGGGACGGGAGCCGGCCGGTCGCGGTGGGTCCCGACCCGCAGTAGCGGCGGGACATCCAGGAGCAGCGGTGGGACCCGCGCCAGGTCGGCGCGGGCCCCACCGTCGTACGACTGATCAGTCCTTGTTCTTCCGTCGCGTACCGAACACGATCTCGTCCCAGCTCGGGACCGCCGCGCGGCGGCCGGGGCGGACGCCGTCGGCCTCGGCCTGGCGGTCGGTCGAGCCGACGAGGCGATCGCGGTGGCTGCCGACCGAGCGGGGCATGAGGACGTCCGCGTAGGCGGAACCGGCACCGGCGGAGGCCGCGGGGGCCGGGGCCTCCTCGGCTTCGGGCTCGGCGGCGGGCTCCTCCGTGTCGGGCCGCTCCGTGGTGGCGGGCCGCTCGGGCACCACCATGTCGCCGCGGAAACTCGGCACCGCCTCCAGGAGGCTGGTGAGCGAGTCCCGCTCGGACTCCTCGACCGGCTCCGGGGACGGCGCGGGCAGGCTCGGCCGCTCCGTCTGCCGGTCCAGGGCGCGGTCCATCGGGCGGTCCCGGGGCAGCCGTGCGATCCGCGGTACGAACGGGAAGCTCGGCTCGGCGGCCGCCGAGAGGTCGTCGGACTCGCCGATCAGCGAGCGCGCCTCGTCGTCGACGGCCTGGACGAGCCGCCGCGGCGGGTCGTACGTCCAGCTCGCCGAGTGCGGCTCACCCGCGACCCGGTAGACCAGCAGTACTTCCCAGGTGCCGTCGTCACGACGCCAAGAATCCCACTGGGCGGTTTCCTTTTCGGCGCCGCGCAGCGTCAGCCGCTCCTGCACGGCCTCGCCGAGCTGGGGTCCGGCGTTCTCGCCGGGGCGGCGGACAGGGGTCTTCCTTGCACGCTCGGCCATGAAGGCGCGCTCGGCGAGGACGGGCCCCTCGAAGCGGCGCACGCGGTCGACGGGGATTCCGGCGAGCTGTGCGACCTCCTCTGCGGAGGAGCCGGCACGTATACGTGCCTGAATGTCTCGGGGGCGGAGATGGCTCTCCACCTCGATCTCGATCTGGCCGAGGCGGGGACGGTCGCCGCGTACAGCGGCGCGCAGACGCTCGTCAATCGGAAGCGTGTACTCCGTGCTGTCCGCAGCCTTCAGCACCAGCCGTGTGCCGTCGTTAGAGACGGCCACGACACGCAGTTCCGGCATGAGGACCTCCCGGGTGGTGCCTGCCGACGTCACGTGCGTCGCTGCTTCCGCTAGTCGAGTGTGGCCTGCCCGGGTGCAGCCTGCCACAACCTTGCCGAGTTCTCCGGCGTGTCGGGCACAGGCCCGAGACCGCCGTTATGGCACGGTTACCTATTCGCAACGCTAAGTGACGAACTCCATCACCCTGTGCAACGAGCCCCCTCCCGGCGGTCCTGCAAGGCCCCGGACACCCTGGCGGGAGTCCGGACCCAGGGCTCGCAAGAGTACTCCATTCGGGCCACTTGCGCGGTTCGGCACGCCACCCAACTTCGAGCAGGGGGTGGTAGTTGGCCGACGGATGCGCGGTTTTTGTGACCATGAAAAGTGGCACACTTCACGTAATCACCGCAAACGGAACTAATTGCTTCGCCCGTACGTCCCTTTCTTGTGCGGTCAGTTGATCAAGTGGGTCAAGTCGATCAAGTACGGGAAAGGCAGGCAAGGTCCGGGCATGCGTGAAAAGCCGGATGTCGGTGCGGAGTCGGACGTCGATGAGGAGGTCGGGAAGAAGCGACTGGATCTGAGTGTCCCCCAAGTCGCGGGCGGTGCGGTGGCAGCGGTGGTGGCCGCGAAACTCGCCTCCTACTTCGGGGTCTACGGGACGATGCTGGGCGCGGGCCTGGTCAGCGTGGTCGCCACCTGCGGCGGCACGGTCTTCCAGCACTTCTTCAAGCGCACCGGCGAGCAGATACGCGTGGTGACGGTGCAGGCCAAGCCGAAGGCCCAGCAGTTCCCGGCCGCGGGGGAGTTCACCGAGGGGACCGTCTACCGCGCCCGGGTCAGGAGCTGGAAGCGGCCGGTGATCGCGGCCGCGCTCGTCTTCGGCGTCACCATGGCGGGCATCACCACCTACGAACTCGTGTCGGGCCACAGCTTCAGCGGCGACAACAAGGGCACGACCGTGGGCGACGCCCTCAAGGGGAGCGGCTCCGGTTCCTCATCGGTGCCCAGTACGCCGCCCGCGTCGAGTGCGACGCCTTCGGACAGCCCCTCCTCCGCGCAGCCGTCCGGCAACAGCGGTACGGGCACCGCTGGGGACGGCGCTACGACGCCCACGCCGACGCCGAGTTCGAGTGCCACGCCGGAGACCGGGGGCGACTCTCCGACCCCCACCCCCAGCGAGAGCGCTACGACCCCAGCACCCTCCGCAAGTAGTCGTTCCCAAAGCGTCGATCCGGGTCAAGCCGATCCCTCAGCGCAGTGAACTCGCCGAAGCGCGGATAGACCTCGGCGAAGTACTCCGCGTCGCGCGTGTGCACCTTGCCCCAGTGCGGCCGCCCCTCGTGCGCGGTGAGGATCCGCTCGGCGGCGGTGAAGTACGCCTGATAGGGGGTGCCCTTGAACATATGGACGGCGATGTACGCGCTCTCCCGCCCGGACGCCGTCGAGAGTGTGATGTCGTCCGCGGGCGCCGTGCGCACTTCGACGGGGAAACTGACCCGCAGGGACGACCGGTCGACCATCGTCTTCAGCTCGCGCAGCGTCTCGACGAGGGCCTCGCGCGGAACGGCGTACTCCATCTCCACGAAGCGCACCCGGCGCGGAGAAGTGAAGACCTTGTAGGGAATGTCGGTGTACGTCCGTGCGGACAGCGCGCGGCTGGAGATCTTCGCGATCGTCGGGATGGTGGCGGGCACGGCGCGGCCGAGCAGATTGACCGCCTGGAAGACGCCGTTGGAGAGGAACTCGTCCTCGATCCAGCCGCTGATCTGGGGCACCGGTTTCTCGGGCCCCGCGCTGCGGTTGTTGCGCTTGGTGTTGCAGTTGCCGGTGTGCGGGAACCAGTAGAACTCGAAGTGCTCGTTCTCGGTGAACAGTTCGTCGAAGTCGGCGGTGACCTTGTCGAAGGTCATCGCCTCCTCGCGGGCCGTGAGGAGAAAAACGGGCTCTACGGAGAAGGTGATCGCGGTGATGATCCCCAGGGCGCCGATTCCGATCCGGGCGGCCGCGAAGACCTCGGGATTCTCCTTCTCGGAGCAGGTGAGAGCGGAGCCGTCGGCCATGACCAGCTCAAGGCCCTTGATCTGGGCGGCGATCGAGGCGGAGTCACGCCCGGTGCCGTGCGTCCCGGTGCTGACCGCACCGGAAACCGTCTGCTCCATGATGTCGCCCATGTTGGTGAGCGACAGGCCCTCGCGGGCGAGAGCGAGGTTGAGACGCTTGAGCGGGGTGCCCGCCTCCACGGTGACGGTGCCGGCCTCGCGGTCGATCCTGCGGATGCCGGTCAGCAACTGAGGGCGGATCAGTACGCCGTCGGTCGCGGCGGCGGCCGTGAAGGAGTGCCCGGCGCCGACGGCCTTCACCTTCAGACCGTCCTCGGCGGCGCTGCGCACGGCCGCGGAGAGCTCCTCGACGGAGGCGGGAGTGACCTCTCGCGCCGGACGGGCGGTGACCGTTCCCGCCCAGTTACGCCACGTTCCGCTCTTCCCGTTCGCTGTGCTGCTCATGGGTCCCTCCCCGATGCGGAACCGGCCTGTTGAGCCGGCGATACCCGAGGAAACCGACCGCGACCGCGACGGCCCCGGACACCGCCGGAACCCCGTACCCGGCCTTCGCGCCGGCGGCGTCGATCACCCAGCCGGCCACGGAGGAACCGAGCGCGACCCCGACCGCGAGCCCGGTGCTGATCCAGGTCATGCCCTCGGTCAGTTTCGCGCGTGGTACGTGCTGTTCGATGAGGGACATCGTGGTGATCATCGTGGGAGCGATGGACAGGCCCGCAACGAACAGCGCCACGGCCAGGAACGGCAAGTTTCCGACCAGTAGGAGGGGGATCATACTCACGGCCATCGCACATACGCCCAGCAGCCACCGACGTTCGGGCGCCCCCTTGAAGTGCAGCAGCCCGAACACCGCTCCCGCCGAACAGGAGCCCGCCGCGTAGAGCGCGAGGACGATGCTCGCCGCGGCCTTGTGGCCCTGCTCCTCGGCGAAGGCCACCGTGACCACGTCGACTGCTCCGAAGATCGCTCCGGTCGCCGCGAAGGTGGCCACCAGGACCTGGAGTCCGGCCGAGGTCATCGCCGAACCGCCCTTGTCGTGCCCGCGTGGATGAGGCTCCGGTTCGGTGCCGCGCTGGGCCGTCAGCCAGAAGACGCCGACGGCGAGGAAGCAGGCGGCGAGCAGCGGCCCGGCCTCCGGGAACCACACCGTGGACAGGCCGATGGAGATGATCGGTCCGAAGATGAAGCAGATCTCGTCCACCACGGACTCGAAGGAGTACGCGGTGTGCAGTTGCGGGGTGCCCCGGTAGAGGGCCGCCCAGCGGGCCCTGACCATCGCGCCCATGCTCGGCACGCAGCCGATGCCGGCCGAGCAGACGAACAGCACCCAGTCCGGCCACTCGAACTTCGCCGCGAGCAGCAGCCCCGCGGCCGCGGACAGCGCGAACAGCGTCACAGGGCGCAGCACCCGCCGCTGCCCGTGCCGGTCCACCAGCCGGGAGACCTGTGGCCCCATCGCCGCGGCGGCCAGCGCCATCGTCGCGGACAGCGCACCCGCGAGCCCGTACCGCCCGGTGAGCTGGGAGATCATCGTGACCACGCCGATGCCCATCATCGACAGCGGCATCCGGCCGAGGAAGCCCGCTGCGGAGAAGCCCCTGGAGCCGGGGGCGGCGAACAGGGCGCGGTACGGGCTGGGCAAGGGGGAACTCCGGTCGGCTCGGCTCGGCCGCCCGGTCACCACGAGCGGCCTGAATACCGGTAAGGCGTGAATCTGGCCGATACAGCTTACGGGTGAGGTGACCCTAACGCACTCCCTCGGACGTTTGTCCGGTGGCCGTTGTCCGCCTGCCAGCGACGGATGGCAGGATCGAAGGCATGCCAGACGTGCTCGATGCCACCCCCTACGACGCCCTGCTGCTGCTCTCGTTCGGCGGCCCGGAGGGACCGGACGACGTGGTCCCGTTTCTGGAGAACGTGACGCGGGGGCGCGGCATCCCCAAGGAACGGCTCAAGGAAGTGGGTCAGCACTACTTCCTGTTCGGCGGGGTCAGCCCCATCAACGACCAGAGCCGCGCCCTGCTCGACGCGCTCCGCAAGGACTTCGCCGACCACGGCCTGGACCTGCCCGTCTACTGGGGCAACCGCAACTGGGCGCCGTACCTGACCGACACCCTGCGCGAGCTGGTCGCCGACGGCCGGCGCCGCGTCCTCGTCCTCGCCACCAGCGCGTACGCCTCGTACTCGGGCTGCCGCCAGTACCGCGAGAACCTCGCCGAGGCTCTGGCCACCCTTGAGGCCGAGGGCCTGGACCTGCCGAAGATCGACAAGCTGCGGCACTACTTCAACCACCCCGGCTTCGTACGCCCCATGGTGGACGGCGTACTGAAGTCCCTGGCCGACCTCCCGGGGGACGTACGGGAGGGGGCGCACCTCGCCTTCACGACACACTCGATCCCGGACGCCGCCGCCGACAGCTCGGGGCCCGTCGAGGACCACGGTGACGGCGGCGCGTACGTCGAGCAGCACCTGGACGTCGCCCGACTGATCGTCGACGCCGTACGCGAGGAGACCGGGACCGACCATCCCTGGCAGCTCGTCTACCAGTCGCGCTCCGGAGCCCCGCACATCCCGTGGCTGGAGCCCGACATCTGCGACCACCTGGAGGAGCTGCACGGCGCCGGCGTCCCGGCCGTCGTGATGGCGCCCATCGGGTTCGTGTCGGACCACATGGAGGTCCTGTACGACCTCGACACGGAGGCCACCGCCAAGGCGGCGGAGCTGGGGCTGCCGGTGCGCCGCTCGGCCACCGTGGGCGCCGACCCGCGGTTCGCCGCGGCGATCCGTGAACTCCTCCTGGAGCGCGCCGCGACCGAGAGCGGACGCCAGGTGACACCCTGCGCCCTGGGTGCTCTCGGCGCGAGTCACGACCTGTGCCCGGCGGGCTGCTGCCCGGCCCGTGCCCCGAAGCCCGCCGCCGCGGGCGCCGACAGCCCGTACGCCTGAGGAGCCCCGTGATCGAGCCCCTGCACACCGAACTGCTCCAGCTCGCCCACCAGGCCGCCCGTAGCGCCGGTGAGCTGCTGCGGGACGGACGCCCGGCGCACCTCACGGTCGCCGCGACCAAGTCCAGCCCGATCGATGTCGTCACCGAGATGGACATCGCCGCCGAGAAGTTGATCACCGACCTGATCTCCCAGCACCGCCCCGCCGACGGCTTCCTCGGCGAGGAGGGCGCCGCCACGGAGGGCACCAGCGGCATCCGCTGGATCATCGACCCGCTCGACGGCACGGTCAACTACCTGTATGGGCTGCCGACCTGGGGTGTTTCCATCGCCGCCGAACAGAACGGCGAGACCGTCGTCGGAGTCGTCGCGGCGCCGATGCGCGGCGAGACCTACCACGCGGTACGCGGCCGTGGCTCCCGGGCCACCGGAGCCTGGGTCGGCGAGCGCCGGCTGACCTGCCGCCCGTCGCCGTCCCTGGACCAGGCCCTGGTCTCCACGGGCTTCAACTATGTGACCGAGGTCAAGACCCACCAGGCCGACGTGGCCCAGCGGTTGATCCCGCTGATCCGTGACATCCGGCGCTCCGGCTCGGCCGCGGTCGACCTGTGCGACGTCGCGGCGGGCCGCCTCGACGGCTACTACGAGCGGGGCCTGCACCCCTGGGACCTCGCGGCGGGTGACCTGATCGCCCGTGAGGCGGGCGCGGTGACCGGTGGCCGCCCCGGTGAGCGCCCTGGAGGCGATCTGGCGGTGGCAGCCTCCCCGGGGGTCTTCGAGCCCCTCCAGCGGCTCCTGGAGGAGTTCGGTGCCTGGCACGACTGACGGCGCGTACAACAGCGCGGCCGACCGCGCGTAACAACAGGCGGCAAACGGAGCGGGGCCCCGGCACTGGATCGATGCCGGGGCCCGCTCTCGTACGAATGAAGAACTGGTGAAGTACTGAAGAACCGAAATGAGGAACTGATCAGACGCGCGTCGCGCCGACCTGCACACCGTGCTCCGCGGCGAGGCGGTGCAGGTCGTCGAGCTCGGCCTGCTCGACCTCCGCGAGGAAGTCGTCGCCTGTCTCGCGAGCCCGCGTCAGGTCGGACTCGGTAGCCCTTATACGCTGCAGAAGTCCTGCGGTGAATGCGTCCATGCTGCGCCCCCTCGTCCTGGGTCGTGGGTCGGTGGCACGGGGGTGTGCCGTTCAGAAGGGGCGATCACGTCTCCAAGGGGTGCCCAGCGCTGCCCGGCTGGGCGGCGACGGTGCCGGACACCCACGCCCGCTCTGCGGAAAGCGGTTGGACGTACCACAAGGTGGCTTGCCACAAGCAGAGCGTGATCGCGGGGTGTAAAGCTGTCGTCCCCCCGCTCCCTTCCGCGGAAACCTCAACCGCACGAGAAAATCTGGCATTCCCACGCGCTCCTCCCGTCTTACAGCCGACTTATGGCCGAAAAGGGCAGGATGGAGGTCTTACCAACGACAGGACCCTGCCCGCCTGCGCCGAAGAGGCGCTACGCGAGTGGACAGAGGAAGGACAAGCGACGTGCGCGTACTCGTCGTCGAGGACGAGCAGCTGCTCGCCGATGCGGTGGCCACCGGACTGCGCCGGGAGGCCATGGCCGTCGACGTCGTGTACGACGGCGCGGCCGCCCTGGAGCGCGTAGGAGTCAACGACTACGACGTGGTCGTCCTCGACCGTGACCTCCCGCTCGTGCACGGTGACGACGTCTGCCGCAAGATCGTCGAGCTCGGCATGCCCACGCGCGTGCTGATGCTCACCGCGTCCGGCGACGTCAGCGACCGCGTCGAGGGCCTGGAGATCGGCGCCGACGACTACCTCCCCAAGCCGTTCGCGTTCAGCGAGCTGACGGCACGCGTGCGTGCCCTGGGACGCCGTACGAGCCTGCCGCTGCCGCCGGTCCTGGAGCGCGCCGGGATCAAGCTCGACCCCAACCGCCGCGAGGTCTTCCGCGACGGCAAGGAAGTGCAGCTCGCGCCCAAGGAGTTCGCCGTCCTGGAGGTGCTGCTGCGCAGCGAGGGCGCCGTCGTCTCGGCCGAGCAGCTCCTGGAGAAGGCCTGGGACGAGAACACGGACCCCTTCACCAACGTCGTACGGGTCACGGTCATGACCCTGCGCCGCAAGCTCGGCGAGCCCCCCGTGATCGTCACCGTGCCCGGCTCCGGCTACCGGATCTGAGCCGCGGTGACCACGACCCCCGCGCCTCCCACGGCGCCTCCGAAGCCCACGTGGGACCCCAGACGGGTGGAGCCCCCGTTCCCCTGGCTGCGTCCGACCATCCGGATACGGCTCACGCTGCTGTACGGCGGCATGTTCCTGATCGCCGGCATCATGCTGCTGTCGATCATCTATCTGCTCGCCGCGCAGGCGCTGAACGTGGGCAGTGACCTGCCCTTCAGGATCGTCTCCGGCGGAGTGAGCAGCCAGACCTGCAACTTCCCGGCGCAACCCACGGCGGCCGAGCTCAACAACGCGATGAACGCCTGCGTCAACGAACAGCGTCAGCACGCCCTGGACGACCTGCTCAGCCGCTCGCTGCTCGCCCTGCTCGGCCTCGCCATCATCGCCTTCGCCTTCGGTTACGCGATGGCGGGCCGGGTGCTCGCGCCGCTCGGCCGGATCACCCGCACCGCACGCGCGGTGGCGGGCTCGGACCTCTCCCGGCGGATCGAACTGGACGGCCCGGACGACGAGTTGAAGGAGCTGGCGGACACCTTCGACGACATGCTGGAGCGGCTCCAGCGGGCCTTCACCGCGCAGCAGCGCTTCGTGGGCAACGCCTCGCACGAGCTGCGGACGCCGCTGGCGATCAACCGCACGCTTCTTGAGGTGCATCTCTCCGACCCCGCGGCGCCGGCGGAACTGCAACAGCTCGGCAAGACCCTGCTCGCCACCAACGAGCGCAGCGAGCAGCTCGTCGAGGGCCTGCTGCTGCTCGCCCGCAGCGACAACCAGATCGTCGAGCGCAAACCCGTGGACCTCGCGGAGGTCGCTTCACGGGCCGTCGACCAGGTGCGCGCCGAGGCGGACGCCAAGGGCGTGGAGATCCGCTCGGAGTGTGCCCCGGCGGTCGTCCAGGGCAACGGCGTCCTTCTTGAGCGGATCGCCCTGAACCTCGTCCAGAACGCCGTCCGGTACAACGTGCCGGACGACGGCTGGGTCGAGGTCACGACGGAGGTTCAGCACGGTCAGGCGGTCCTGGTGGTGTCGAACACGGGGCCGGTGGTTCCCGCGTACGAGATCGACAATCTTTTCGAGCCCTTCCGGCGGCTGCGTACGGAGCGCACGGGCAGCGACAAGGGCGTGGGCCTCGGCCTGTCGATCGCCCGGTCGGTGGCGCGTGCGCACGGGGGGCATATCGTCGCTCAGCCGCGCGAAGGAGGTGGGCTCATGATGCGAGTCACCCTGCCGATCTGAGACCATGTCGCCGACACGCGAGGATGTTCGCTTTGCGCGGAATTTCCTGGGCATACGTCCGGGAGGCTCGTGTGTGATCGATCACAAAGGCGAATTTCTGGCCATCCACTCTCCGTGATCAAGAAGGCCGTCGTAAAGCCAGGAAAATCCGGGTTTTCGGGGGTCCAGATCACGGGAAGTACAGGGTGGGACGCCTTTGAAGTGCGGCCTTCGGACCGTGTACGGTCCGCATCGCCATCCAAGCCGATCACTCTTGAGGAGTCCGGTTGGGTGTCGATTGAGTAACAGACCTTGATGTGAGGCAAAATCTCCGCCTCGGGTCGGGCACAAGTCCGGCCTCTCACGCGTTACGTGCGCTGAGACACCGCAGACACCCAGAGGGGGAGAGCGACATGGCAACGGATTACGACACCCCACGCAAGACCGACGACGACGTCGATTCGGACAGCCTTGAAGAACTGAAGGCTCGCCGGAACGACAAGTCGACGTCGTCTGTCGACGTGGATGAGTTCGAGGCCGCAGAAGGCCTGGAACTGCCCGGCGCGGACCTCTCGAACGAAGAGCTGGCCGTCCGGGTCCTGCCCAAGCAGCAGGACGAGTTCACTTGCATGAGCTGCTTCCTGGTGCACCACCGCAGCCAGCTGGCCCGAGAGAAGAACGGCCAGCCGATCTGCCGCGACTGCGACTGAGGCGGGGTCGGCCGTGACTGGCTCGACCCCTCCCTGGAAGCGCCGCTCCTCCGGACGGGGAGCGGACGAAGGGCCGTCAGACGGCCCTGAAGGCGTGCGTGACGACGAGCGGGGCTCTTCCCGACCAGGATCAGCCTCGCTCGACCCGGCGCCCGCCACGACGTCGGCAGGGGCTTCGGCGCCCGCCGGCGAACTGGTGCCCGTGGACACCCCGGCGCCCGCGGCCAAGCGCCGTGTGGCCGCCGTCCGTGACGGAGTCAAGGAAGGCGTGCGCAAGGGCGGCAGCAGAGCCAGAGCGGGCCTGTCCTACCTCGCCGACCGCATCATCGACATAGCTCCGCGTATCCCCGTACGGGACCTCGCGACCCTCCGTCGGCAGTTCCCCGGCCTGACCGCGGAGCAGCTCGCCGACAAGCTCGTCGCGGGCGCGGCCAACGCGACGTCGGCGGTGGGCGCCGGCATCGGCGCGGCCGCCATGCTTCCGGTGCCGCCCGCGATGCCGACGGAGATCGCCGCCGAGATCACCGGCGTCGCCGCGATCGAGTTGAAGCTGATCGCCGAACTGCACGAGGTGTACGGCGCGCGGCCGCCCGGGAACCTGACACAGCGCAGTACCGGGTATCTGAACTCCTGGTCCACCGAGCGCGGGATCGACGTGACGAAGGTGGCGACACTCAACGCCGCGCTGGGCGGCCCCATGAAGCGTCAGCTGCGCCAGCAGATCATGAAGCGCATGGTTCGGGACCTGCCCAACCTGATGCCGTTCATGGTCGGGGCGGCGGTCGGAGCGGTCATGAACCGCCGCGACACCAGACGCCTCGCGGAGCACATCCGGAAGGACCTGCGTAAGTCCCAGATTCCGTGGGACGCGCTTGCGGAGCTCCCGCCGCTGGAGGCACCCGCCGACCCCCTGCGGATGGGGGAGATCCCCAAGGAGCTCGGGAACTGAGCTAGCCCTGCCTGCGCTGCCCGTCCTGAGGCGGCCAGGTCTTTACGCCGTTGCCCGTGCGGCTTCCAGCGCCGCTGCCAGGCGCTCCGGCTCCCGGGTCGAGAGGTACAGGTACGGGGTCGGGTCCTGCGGGTCGGTGACCTCGACGCGCAGGGCCGTGGGGATGTAGGCGCGCAGGAGCATGAAGGCGCGGCCGTCGGCCTTGATCGTGCGCCAGGCGCGAGCCTCCTCCTGGTCCATGATCACGGCATCGCCGAGGGCCGCGACCGGGATCTTCGCGTCGCCCGCGATCAGGGAGTCGCCCACAACCCGGATGCGGATCGAGCCGTAGGAGCTCGTCACGACCGCCGCGACCGCCGTGCCGCCGACCAGACCGCCCAGCAGCGGCAGCGCACCGAACGGGAGAAAGATCAGGGCCATCGAGACCCCCACCAGGAAGCAGACCAGCCACCAGGTTCGGGGCGCGTTGAGGCGTTCTTCGTACGGCGGGGCGGAGAGCTGCATGAAGCCAAGCTTGGCACGGGGCGTCCGTTGGCTTGACGCGCGGGTAAGGTCTGCGGCTGTGAGTGGTACTTCCGCAGCTCTGAAGCCTCCCGCCGACGCCGTCGCGCCGGTGCGGCACCCCGACGCACCCCCGCCCGGCGAACTGCTCGGCGCGCACTACGGACAGTGTTTCGGGTGTGGCGAGGGACAGGCCCATGGGCTGCACCTCGAAGCGCGTGCGGGCGAAGGTGTCCGGATCACGGCGGAGTTCACCGTGCGGGCCGCCCACCAGGGCGCCCCCGGTCTCGCGCACGGCGGCGTGCTCGCCACCGCGCTCGACGAGACGCTGGGCTCGCTGAACTGGCTGCTGCGGACCATCGCGGTGACGGGACGGCTGGAGACGGACTTCGTACGGCCCGTGCCCGTCGGCACCGTGCTGTACCTGGAGGCCGAGGTCAAGGCGGTGGCGGGGCGCAAGATCTACTCGACCGCGACCGGGCGGATCGGCGGCCCCGAGGGACCCGTCGCTGTCCGCGCCGACGCCCTCTTCATCGAGGTGAAGGTCGACCACTTCATCGACAACGGCCGCCAGGAGGAGATCCAGGTGGCCATGAACGACCCCGACCAGGTCAGGCGCGCACGCGCCTTCGAGGTGAACCCGTGACCCGTAATCCTGTGGATGTGCTGATCAGGCGCGTCGACCCGGAAGTCCCGCTTCCCGAGTACGCGCACCCCGGTGACGCGGGAGCGGATCTGCGCACCACCGAAAGATGTGAACTGAAACCGGGTGAACGGGCCGTTCTGCCCACGGGAGTGTCTGTCGCGCTGCCAGAGGGGTACGCGGCCTTCGTACACCCCCGTTCCGGGCTGGCCGCCCGCTGCGGTGTCGCTCTCGTGAATGCCCCAGGGACGGTGGATGCCGGGTACCGTGGGGAGATCAAGGTGATCGTGGTGAATCTCGACCCGCACGAGTCCGTGCGGTTCGAGCGCTTCGACCGGATTGCCCAACTGGTCGTCCAGCAGGTCGAGAAGGTCCGCTTCCAGGAGGTCGCGGAGCTTCCCGACTCGGCGCGGGCCGCAGGGGGCTTCGGGTCCACCGGCGGTCATGCCGCCGTGGGCGGCGGGGCGGGTGGGAATCGATACGCTTCGGTCGTATCCGACCGGGAAGGACAGTGACGTGTTCGGACGTCGCAAGAAGGGCAGTGCCGCCGAAGACGCGGCGGGCGAGGCCGAGCAGGTCGTCGACGATGTCGACACTGAGGCGGACGAGACGGATCGGGAGCGAGTGAAGCTCGAGCCGGAGCCGCGGCCCGACGGGCCCTGGGACGACTCGGAGGTGCGCGACCCCGCCGAGGGCCGTGTGGACCTGGGCGGCATTCTGGTGCCCGGAGTCGACGGCATGGAGCTGCGGGTCGAGGTCGCGGGCGACGCGATCGTCGCGGCCACCGTCGTTCTGAAGGACAGCGCCATCCAGTTGCAGGCCTTCGCCGCTCCCAAGCGTGAGGGCATCTGGGGCGAGGTGCGTGAGGAGATCGCCTCCGGCATCACCCAGCAGGGCGGTGTCATCGACGAGGTCGAGGGCCCGCTGGGCTGGGAGCTGCGCGCGCAGGTTCCGGTGCAGCTGCCGGACGGCACGGGTGGTTTCCAGGTCGTGCGGTTCGTCGGCGTGGACGGCCCCCGCTGGTTCCTGCGCGGAGTGATCTCCGGGCAGGGCGCGGTGCAGCCGCAGGCCGCGGGGCTCCTTGAGCAGATCTTCCGGGACACGGTCGTCGTGCGTGGTGAGGGTCCGATGGCCCCCCGCGACCCGATCGTCCTGAAGCTGCCGAACGACGCGCAGATGGTCCCCGAGGGTGTCCAGCAGGAGGAGCAGGCTGGTTCCCGCTTCTCCGGCGGCATGGGGCAGTTGCAGCGCGGGCCGGAGACCACCGAGGTTCGTTAGCGGTTCTCGGTACACGAGTTCGGGCCGTATCCCCTGCAAGGGGGTGCGGCCCTTTCGTATGTCCGAGTCCGCCCTTTCGTATGTCCGAGTCCTCCTCCCCAAAGGGCAGTTGAGGTGCGCGTCCTTCTTGAGGTCTTGACGGAAAGTTGGTCTGGACCTATGGTCCCGGCCAACGCGTGTGTTCAGTCCACAGTGTGTCGTTCACATACGAGAACGGATCCCCTCACATGCCTGAAACCCCCACAGTCCGCCTCCGCAGACGCCGCCCGGCCTTCCTCGTCACTGTCGCCACGACCGCCGCCCTGGTCGCCGCGCTGCTCTCGCTGCCCGGCACCCAGCAGAAGGCCGAAGCCGCGCCCGCCACGTTCGTGCACCCCGGAGTCGGCGTCTCCAGGGGACAGCTGGACTTCGCCCGCACCCAGGCCCTCGCCGGCGCCCAGCCCTGGAAGGGCGCGTACGACCAGATGCTGGCGAGCAAGTACGCCTCGCTGACGCGCACCCCCCTCCCGCGCTCGGTCGTCGAATGCGGCTCGTACTCGAACCCCAACTACGGCTGCACGGACGAGCGTGAGGACGCGATAGCCGCGTACACCACGGCTCTCGCCTGGTACATCACACGCGATGTCCGTTACGCGCAGAAGTCCATCCAGCTGATGGACGCCTGGTCGGCCACGATCACCGACCACACCAACAGCAACGCGCCTCTGCAGACCGGCTGGGCCGGCTCCTCGTGGACCAAGGCCGCCGAGATCATCAAGTACACGTACACCAGCACCTGGACCAACTCCGCGCGCTTCGGGACCATGCTGCGCAACGTCTACCTGCCGGAGATCATCAACGGCTCCAATTCCAACGGGAACTGGGAGTTGACGATGATGGAGGCCGCCATCGGCATCTCCGTCTTCCTGGAGGACAAGACGGTGTGGGACTCCGCGATGGCGAAGTTCCGTACGCGTACGGCCGCGTACATCTACCTCTCCACCGACGGCGCCGTGCCGAAGACCGTGCCGAGCCAGAACCTCAACACCACGGCCAAGATCGTCGCCTACTGGCAGGGGCAGTCGACCTTCACCACCGGTCTCACCCAGGAGACGTGCCGCGACTTCGTGCACACCGGGTACGGCATCTCCTCCATCTCGCACGTCGCGGAGACCAGCCGGATCCAGGGCATCGACCTGTACACCACCGACGTGGGCGAGCGGCTGCGCCAGGCGCTCGGCTTCCAGGCCAAGTACCAGCTGGGCACGGCGGTGCCCAGCAACCTGTGCGGAGGGTCCCTCACGCTCGGGCTCGGACCGATCACCGAGGTCGGCTACAACGCCATGCACAACCGCCTCGGTTATGCCATGGCCAACACCCAGACCCTGACCCTGCAGAACCGCCCGTCCGGCACCAACAACCTGTTCGTGGCCTGGGAGACCCTGACCCAGGGGGACAACCTCAGCTGACGTACGGGGACGACCTCAGCTGATCCATCCCGCGGCCGGGTGCCCAGTAGCGACACGGGTGCCCGGCCGTCAGGGTTGTGTCAAAACGCCCTCCGTCCAGCCCTCCGTCCCTTTTGCCGGGATTATTGGCCGTAAGGTCGACGCTGCGTACACAGCGGTGACGGGAAGACAATAGGGGCCATGGGACGCGGCAGACTTCGGATCTATCTGGGCGCGGCACCGGGCGTCGGCAAGACGTACGCGATGCTCTCCGAGGCGCACCGGCGCGTCGAGCGGGGCACCGACTGTGTGGTCGCGTTCGTCGAGCACCACCGTCGCGCGCGTACCGAGGTGATGCTGCACGGCCTGGAGCAGGTACCGCGCAAGGAGCTGGAGTACCGCGGCACCGTCTTCAGCGAGATGGACGTGGACGCGGTACTCGCGCGGCACCCCCAGGTCGCCCTGGTGGACGAACTCGCCCACACCAACGTTCCCGGCTCCCGCAATGCCAAGCGCTGGCAGGACGTGGAGGAGCTGCTCGCGGCCGGGGTCGATGTCGTCTCGACGGTCAACATCCAGCATCTTGAGTCGCTGGGTGATGTGGTGGAGTCGATCACGGGTGTACGGCAGCGGGAGACCGTTCCGGACGAGGTGGTCCGGCGGGCGGATCAGATCGAGCTGGTCGACATGTCGCCGCAGGCGCTGCGGCGGCGGATGGCGCACGGGAACATCTACAAGTCGGACAAGGTCGACGCTGCGCTGTCGAACTACTTCCGGCCTGGCAATCTCACCGCTCTGCGGGAGTTGGCGCTGCTGTGGGTGGCCGACCGGGTCGACGAGTATCTGACCGAGTACCGCACCGATCACCGGGTCTCGAAGATCTGGGGTTCGCGGGAGCGGATCGTGGTGGGGCTGACGGGTGGTCCGGAGGGCCGGACGTTGATCCGGCGTGCGGCGCGGCTGGCGGAGAAGGGTGCGGGCGGTGAGGTGCTGGCCGTCTACATCGCCCGCAGCGACGGGCTGACCTCCGCCTCGCCCAAGGAACTGGCCGTCCAGCGCACCCTGGTCGAGGACCTCGGCGGCACCTTCCACCACGTCGTCGGGGACGACATCCCGGCCGCGCTGCTGGATTTCGCGCGGGGCGTCAACGCCACGCAGATCGTGCTCGGCTTCTCGCGCCGCAAGACCTGGCAGTACATGTTCGGGCCCGGCGTCGGCGCCACGGTCGCCCGGGAGTCGGGATCCGACCTGGACGTGCACATCGTCACGCACGACGAGGCGGGCAAGGGCCGAGGGCTGCCGGTGGCGCGGGGTGCGCGGCTCGGCCGTTCCCGGATCATCTGGGGCTGGCTTGTCGGTGTGGTCGGTCCGGTGCTCCTCGCGCTCTTCCTGAACACGGTGGATCTCGGCCTCGCCAACGACATGCTGCTGTTCCTGGCACTGACGGTGGCGGCGGCCCTGCTCGGAGGCCTCTACCCGGCCCTCGCCTCGGCGGCCTTCGGCTCCCTGCTGCTGAACTACTACTACACGCCACCGCTGCACCGGCTGACGATCGCCGATCCCAAGAACATCGTCGCCATCGCGATCTTCTTCGGCGTCGCCGTCTCCGTGGCCTCCGTGGTCGACCTGGCGGCCAGGCGTACCCACCAGGCTGCCCGGCTGCGTGCCGAGTCGGAGATCCTTTCCTTCCTGGCGGGCAGTGTGCTGCGGGGCGAGAACAGCCTGGAGGCGCTGCTCGAACGGGTCCGGGAGACGTTCGGGATGGAGTCGGTGGCGCTGCTGGAGCGGGAGAGCGACGTCGATCCGTGGACGTGCGCGGGGAGTGTGGGCCCGAATCCGTGCGTCCGTCCGGAGAACGCGGACGTGGACATCCCGGTGGGCGACCACATGGCGCTCGCGCTCTCCGGGCGGGTACTGCCTGCCTCCGACCGCCGTGTTCTGGCCGCCTTCGCCGCGCAGGCCGTGGTGGTCCTTGACCGGCAGCGTCTCCAGCACGAGGCCGACCAGGCGAAGGAACTGGCCGAGGGCAACCGCATCCGTACGGCGCTGCTGGCGGCCGTCAGTCACGATCTGCGGACCCCGCTGGCGGGCATCAAGGCGGCGGTCTCGTCCCTGCGTTCGGACGATGTGGCCTGGTCGGAGGAGGATCAGGCGGAACTCCTCGAAGGCATCGAGGACGGCGCCGACCGGCTCGACCACCTGGTGGGCAACCTGCTGGACATGTCCCGCCTCCAGACCGGCACCGTCTCCCCGCTGATCCGCGAGATCGACCTCGACGAGGTGGTCCCGATGGCACTCGGCGGCGTACCCGAGGACAGCGTCGAGCTGGACATCCCCGAAACCCTGCCCATGGTCGTCGTCGACGCGGGACTGCTGGAGCGCGCGGTCGCCAACCTCGTCGAGAACGCCGTCAAGTACAGTCCCGCCGACGAACTCGTCCTGGTGTCGGCCAGCGCCATGGCCGACCGGGTGGAGATGCGGGTGGTGGACCGCGGCCCCGGCGTCCCTGACGAGGCCAAGGACCGTATCTTCGAGCCCTTCCAGCGCTACGGCGACGCTCCGCGCGGCGCCGGCGTGGGCCTCGGCCTCGCCGTCGCCCGTGGTTTCGCCGAGGCCATGGGCGGCACACTGAACGCCGAGGACACCCCCGGCGGCGGCCTCACCATGGTGCTCACGCTCCGGGCGCTGCCCAGCCGCCCCGACCCGACCACCGCGGTATCACCAACTGCGTCAGCACCATCAGCAGCAGATGCGTCAGCAGCAGATGCATCAGCACCATCAGCAGAAAGGCAGGCCTCATGACCCGGGTCCTCGTGGTCGATGACGAGCCCCAGATCACGCGAGCCCTCGTCATCAACCTGAAGGCACGCAAGTACGAGGTCGACGCGGCCCCCGACGGCGCCACCGCGCTCCAGCTCGCCGCCGCCCGGCACCCCGACGTCGTCGTGCTCGACCTCGGCCTTCCCGACATGGACGGCGTCGAGGTGATCAGGGGGCTGCGCGGCTGGACCCGGGTGCCCATTCTGGTGCTCTCCGCCCGGCACTCCTCGGACGAGAAGGTCGAGGCCCTCGACGCGGGCGCCGACGACTACGTCACCAAGCCCTTCGGCATGGACGAGCTGCTGGCCCGGCTGCGCGCCGCCGTCCGTCGCGCGGAGCCCACCGGGGGCGGCGAGGACGACGTGATCGTCGAGACCGACGACTTCACCGTCGACCTGGCCGCCAAGAAGGTCAACCGCGACGGACGCGATGTGCGCCTGACCCCCACGGAGTGGCACCTCCTGGAGGTCCTGGTGCGCAACACGGGCCGCCTGGTCAGCCAGAAGCAGCTGCTCCAGGAGGTCTGGGGGCCGTCGTACGGCACGGAGACGAACTACCTGCGGGTCTACATGGCGCAGCTGCGCCGCAAGCTGGAGGTGGACCCCTCACATCCGCGGCACTTCATCACGGAGCCGGGGATGGGATACCGCTTCGAGAGGTGAGCCGTGAGTCGGCCGGGGGGCCGGGGGTTGCCCCCGGGGGATGCAGCATCACGGAGCCGGGGATGGGATATCGGTTCGAACGCTGACTCTCGTGGGGTACGTTCGAATGCTGACCTTCGTGGGTACGACGCTGTCAGCGACCCCCGGTACGCTTTCGGTATGAGTGGTGTTCCTCGTTCCGAAAAGCCTGCGGGCCGGTTCCGGCGCATGCTGGACAGGCTCTCCTCGTCCCAGGAGGACCTGGAGTCCGAGGAACTGCGCGAGGACGCCGAAACCGCAGGCTGCACGCGTATCGGTGACTGCCACGACCGACAGGTCGTCACGGTTACTGGTACCTTGCGCACGGTCACTCTGCGGCCGCGTGCCGGAGTCCCGGCCCTGGAGGCCGAGCTGTTCGACGGCTCGGCGGCCCTGGACGTGGTGTGGCTCGGCCGACGCTCCATCGTGGGCATCGAGCCGGGGCGCAAACTCATCGCATCGGGCCGCGTCTCCATGAGCCGGGGCCGTAGGGTGCTCTTCAACCCGAAGTACGAACTCAGACCGCTTGGACGGGAGTAGCCGGTGACGTCGCTCGACAAGCCGACCGAAGACCCCCAGCAGGACTCGAGGGCGGTGACGGAGGCCGCGCTCTTCGAGGCGTTCGGCGGTGTGCGGGGCATGGTCGAGACGGTCGTGCCCGGCCTCCTCTTCGTCACCATCTTCACGATCAACAAGGACCTGCACTCGGCGGCCATCGCCGCCCTCGCGGTGTCCGTGCTGCTCGTCGTGGTCCGCCTGGTCATGAAGGACACCGTCAAGCACGCCTTCAGCGGCGTCTTCGGTGTCGCCTTCGGTGTCGTCTTCGCGATGATGACGGGCAACGCGAAGGACTTCTACCTGCCGGGCATGCTCTACACGCTCGGCCTGGCCGTCGCCTACATCGCCACGACCCTCGCGGGTGTCCCGCTGATCGGCCTGATGCTCGGCCCGGTCTTCAAGGAGAACCTCTCCTGGCGCACCCGCAACCCCGGCCGCAAGAAGGCGTACGCGAAGGCCAGCTGGGCCTGGGGCCTGATCCTGCTCGCCAAGTGCGCGGTCCTCTTCCCGCTCTACTGGTGGGGCGACACCACCCAGTTCGGCTGGGTCCTGATCGCCCTGAAGATCCCGCCCTTCCTGCTCGCCGTCTGGCTCACCTGGGTCTTCCTCGCGAAGGCGCCGCCGCCGATCGACGTGTTCGCCGAGATGGAGGCCGCGGAGAAGGCCGAGGACGAGCGCAAGGTCGCACTCGCACAGGAGCGTGGCGACACCGCGCCGACCAGCCACCGCCGAGAGGCGTAACAGTCTCAGCGTGTACGAGGATGGGGGGCGCCCGGAGATCTCCGGGCGCCCCCCATCCTCGTACCGGAAACGGCTAACTCGTCGCGTCCTCGCGGCGCACCGACAGCAGGTCCTCCAGCTGTTCCTCGCGGGCCTGCGCGGCCACGAACAGGAGTTCGTCGCCGGCCTCCAGGGAGTCCTCCCGGGAGGGGGTCAGGACGCGGGTGCCGCGGATGATGGTGACCAGGGACGTGTCCTCGGGCCACTCCACGTCGCCGACCTGGGTGCCGGCCAGGGCGGACTCCGGCGGCAGGGTCAGCTCGACGAGGTTGGCGTCGCCGTGGCTGAAGCGGAGCAGGCGGACCAGGTCGCCGACGCTGACGGCCTCCTCGACCAGGGCCGACATCAGGCGCGGGGTGGAGACGGCGACATCGACGCCCCAGGACTCGTTGAACAGCCACTCGTTCTTGGGGTTGTTGACGCGGGCGACGACCCGCGGGACCCCGTACTCGGTCTTCGCGAGGAGGGAGACGACGAGGTTGACCTTGTCGTCGCCGGTGGCCGCGATGACCACGTTGCAGCGCTGGAGCGCGGCCTCGTCCAGGGAGGTGATCTCGCAGGCGTCGGCGAGCAGCCACTCCGCCTGCGGGACGCGCTCGACCGAGATGGCGGTGGGCGCCTTGTCGATCAGCAGGATCTCGTGACCGTTCTCCAGGAGCTCGCCCGCGATCGAGCGGCCCACGGCGCCGGCACCGGCAATGGCGACTCTCATCAGTGACCGGCTTCCTCTTCAGGGCCCTTGGCGAAGGACGCCTCGACCTTGTCCACGTCGAAGGTGCGCATCATCACGTGCACCAGGTCGCCCTCTTGCAGCACCGTCTGCGAGGTGGGCAGGACCGCCTCGCCCAGCCGGGTGAGGAAGGCCACGCGTACGCCGGTCTCGTCCTGGAGCCGGCTGATCTTGTGGCCGACCCAGGCGGTGGAGGCGTGCACCTCGGCGAGCTGTACGCCGCCGGTGGGGTCGCGCCACAGCGGCTCGGCGCCCGAGGGCAGCAGTCGGCGGAGCATCTGGTCGGCCGTCCAGCGGACGGTGGCGACGGTCGGGATGCCCAGGCGTTGGTAGACCTCGGCGCGGCGCGGGTCGTAGATGCGTGCCGCCACGTTCTCGATGCCGAACATCTCGCGGGCCACCCGGGCGGCGATGATGTTCGAGTTGTCGCCGCTGGAGACCGCGGCGAAGGCGCCGGCCTCCTCGATGCCCGCCTCGCGCAGGGTGTCCTGGTCGAAGCCGACTCCGGTGACGCGACGGCCGCCGAACCCGGAGCCCAGTCGTCGGAAGGCGGTGGGGTCCTGATCGATCACGGCGACCGTGTGCCCCTGTTGCTCCAGGGTCTGGGCAAGAGCGGAACCGACTCTTCCGCAGCCCATGATGACAATATGCACGGCCTTACCCCGTACTCCCCGCTAGGCCACTGACCTGCGTAAATGTCCTGCTCATAGCTCTCTCTCGGCTCGCCGGGCAACACGCTGCAGCCAGTTTTCGGCCACTAGGCAACATCATGCCGGTGAATCCTGATGGTGATCCCGCGCAGGTGTGGGCCGTCTGCTTCGCTTGTCCCCCTCCACCGTATCGGCAAAGCCGTACGGATCGACGGGGGGCCGAGGCCTAGGAGCCCGCCTCTGTGATCTGGGTCACGTCAGCCTCATGCCAGGTATCTGACCGGAAGCCGTCACTCGGCTCCGCTTGCATGTGATCACGGAGGTTGCCGATCACAGGGGTCGTCGAAGGTTGACCGGAGAGGGGTGCCGAGGGGTCAGCGGCGGTTGATGCTGCGGACGCTCAGGAGAGTCAGGATTCCGAGGCCGATGAGGCCGGCGGTCGCGCCGATGAGCTCCGCGGTGGCGTGCATGGAACCTCCATAAGCGGGCAAATGTGGATGTTTTTCATATAGGCACGCGGATCTGTGCGACTGCGGAATCCGCAGCGGGGCATGTGCCCGTTTTCACTCGGAGGGCAGATGTCGTGCGGCAGGTGGGCGGCCGCCCGTTCGAACGCTTACGATCCTCTGCGTGTCCAAACTGACCGACGTGCCCAAACGGATCCTGATCGGGCGCGCACTGCGCAGTGACCGGCTCGGAGAAACGCTCCTGCCGAAGCGCATCGCACTCCCCGTCTTCGCATCCGACCCGCTCTCCTCCGTGGCCTACGCACCCGGAGAAGTGCTCCTGGTCCTCTCCATCGCGGGCGTGTCGGCCTACCACTTCAGCCCGTGGATCGCCGTCGCGGTCGTGGTGCTGATGTTCACCGTGGTCGCCTCCTACCGGCAGAACGTGCACGCGTACCCGAGCGGCGGCGGCGACTACGAGGTCGCCAACACCAACCTCGGCCCCCGGGCCGGCCTCACGGTCGCCAGCGCGCTGCTCGTCGACTACGTCCTCACCGTCGCCGTCTCGATCGCCTCCGGCATCGAGAACCTCGGCTCCGCGATCCCGTTCGTGATCGAGCACAAGGTGCTGTGCGCGGTCGCCGTCATCGTGCTGCTCACGCTGATGAACCTGCGCGGAGTGAAGGAATCCGGAAAGCTCTTCGCGATTCCGACGTACGTCTTCGTGGTGGGCGTCTTCATCATGATCGCGTGGGGCTCGTTCCGTGGGTTCGTCCTGAACGACACCATGAAGGCGCCGACCGCCGACTTCCACATCGAGGCCGAGCATCAGGGACTCTCCGGCTTCGCCCTCGTCTTCCTGCTGCTGCGCGCATTCTCCTCCGGCTGCGCCGCGCTCACCGGCGTCGAGGCGATCTCCAACGGTGTCCCGGCCTTCCGCAAGCCCAAGTCGAAGAACGCCGCGACCACCCTCGCGGCGATGGGCCTGCTCGCCGTCACCATGTTCTGCGGCATCATCGGCCTTGCCATGGCGACCAAGGTTCGGATGGCCGAGAACCCGGCCGTCGACCTCATCCACAACGGCCTGGCGGTCGGCACCGGCTACGTCCAGAACCCGGTGATCTCGCAGGTCGCCGAGGCGGTCTTCGGCAAGGGCAGCTTCCTGTTCATCGTGCTGGCCGCCGCCACCGCGCTGGTCCTGTTCCTCGCCGCCAACACCGCGTACAACGGCTTCCCGCTGCTCGGCTCCATCCTCGCGCAGGACCGCTACCTCCCGCGCCAGCTGCACACCCGCGGCGACCGCCTCGCCTTCTCCAACGGCATCGTGCTGCTCGCGCTCGCGGCCGCGCTGCTCGTCTGGGCCTACGGGGCGGACTCGACCAAGCTCATCCAGCTCTACATCGTCGGTGTCTTCGTCTCCTTCACGCTCAGCCAGACCGGCATGGTCCGGCACTGGAACCGTCACCTGCGCACCGAGAAGGACCAGGCCAAGCGCCGCCACATGGTCCGCTCCCGGGCGATCAACACCTTCGGCGCCTTCTTCACCGGGCTCGTGCTGGTCGTCGTACTCGTCACGAAGTTCACGCACGGCGCCTGGGTCGCGCTGCTCGGCATGGTGATCTTCTACGCGACGATGAGCGCGATCCGTAAGCACTACGACCGGGTCGCCGAGGAACTGGCCGCGCCCGAGGGGCCCTCCGACGACAGCGTCCGCCCCTCCCGCGTCCACTCCGTCGTGCTGATCTCCAAGATCCACCGCCCCTCCCTGCGGGCCCTCGCGTACGCCAAGCTGATGCGCTCCGACAGCCTGGAGGCGCTCAGCGTCAACGTCGACGCGACCGAGACGAAGGCGCTGCGCGCGGAGTGGGAGCGGCGCGGCATCGACGTACCGCTGAAGATCCTCGACTCGCCGTACCGCGAGATCACCCGTCCCGTCATCGAGTACGTCAAGGGGCTGCGCCGCGACTCGCCGCGCGACGTGGTCTCGGTGGTCATCCCCGAGTACGTGGTCGGCCACTGGTACGAGCACCTGCTGCACAACCAGAGCGCGCTCAGGCTGAAGGGCCGGCTGCTGTTCACGCCGGGCGTGATGGTGACGTCGGTGCCCTACCAGCTGGAGTCGTCCGAGGTCGCGCGGAAGCGGGCCCGTAAGCGGCAGGAGTGGAACGCGCCGGGGGCGGTGCGGCGTGGTCCGGCCCACGAGCGTCCGAAGGAGCCGTCGGGGTCGACGAAGGAGCCATCGGGTTCGGCGAAGGGCTGATGCCCCTGGGCCCTGGGCTTTGGTCCTGATGCCCGTTGGCTTGTGGTGAGCGGTCGGGCGGTGGCCACGTAGACTGGTGGGCTGTTGTCCGGCCGTCCGCGCTTTCCGCACCTTTTTCGCATCTGGAGTCACCCCGCCATGCAGGCAGAACCGAAGAAATCGCTGGTGGGGGAGGAGTACGAGGTCGAGATCGGCCCTGTCGCCCACGGCGGGCACTGCATCGCCCGTACGGCCGAGGGACAGGTCCTCTTCGTCCGGCACACCCTGCCCGGCGAGCGGGTCCTCGCGCGGGTGACCGAGGGCGAGGAGGGCGCGCGGTTCCTGCGCGCCGACGCCGTCACGGTGCTCGAACCGTCCAAGGACCGCGTCGAGGCCCCCTGTCCGTACGCCGGTCCCGGCCGCTGCGGCGGATGCGACTGGCAGCACGCCAAGCCGGGCGCTCAGCGACGGCTGAAGGGCGAGGTCATCACCGAGCAGCTGCAGCGGCTCGCGGGCCTCACGCCGGAGGAGGCGGGCTGGGACGGCACGGTGATGCCCGCCGAGGGCGACAAGCTGCCGGCGGGCGAGGTCCCGGCCTGGCGCACGCGCGTGCAGTACGCCGTTGATCCGGACGGGAACGCCGGGCTGCGCCGCCACCGCTCGCACGAGGTCGAGCCGATCGACCACTGCATGATCGCGGCCGAAGGTGTCAGTGAGCTCGGCGTCGAGGAGCGTGACTGGTCCGGCATGGTGTCGGTCGACGCGATCGCCGCGACGGGCTCGCAGGACCGCATGGTGATCCTCGAACCCAGGCCCGGCGCCCGGCTGCCCCTCGTCGAGCTCGACAAGCCCGTCTCCGTCATGCGCGTCGAGGAGCACGACGGCGGTATCCACCGCGTCCACGGCCGCGCCTTCGTCCGCGAGCGCGCCGACGGCCGTACGTACCGTGTCGGCAGCGGCGGCTTCTGGCAGGTCCACCCGCAGGCCGCGGACACCCTGGTCAAGGCCGTCATGCAGGGCCTGATGCCGCGCAAGGGCGAGATGGCGCTCGACCTGTACTGCGGCGTCGGCCTCTTCGCCGGCGCCCTCGCCGACCGCCTCGGCGACAAGGGCGCGGTCCTCGGCATCGAGTCCGGCAAGCGTGCCGTCGAGGACGCCCGCCACAACCTCGCCGCCTTCGACCGCGTCCGCATCGAACAGGGCAAGGTCGAATCCGACCTCCCGCGCACCGGCATCACCGAGGTCGACCTGATCGTCCTCGACCCGCCGCGCTCCGGCGCCGGCAAGAAGACCGTCGAACACCTCGCGTCCCTGGGCGCCCGCCGCATCGCGTACGTCGCCTGCGACCCGGCGGCGCTTGCGCGGGACCTGGGGTACTTCCGGGACGGTGGGTACAAGGTGCGGACGCTGCGGGCGTTCGATCTGTTTCCGATGACGCATCACGTCGAGTGCGTCGCCATCCTTGAACCGATGGCCAAGGCCGCCTGACCTGCGGCTTTTTTCCGGCATGGTGGTGAAGGCGACTGTGGCCAGTCGGTGGGGTGAGTGGTGCGCGGGCCGAGAGTGGTGATCCGGGCCGCGCCCTGGGTTGTCCACGGCGGTCGTCGGTAGCAGCCGTGTGACGCCAGGTATTCTTTGGAATTTACGGGGTTTAGCAAGAAACTTGCAGTGACTTGCATGGGGGACTCTTTACTTCGTCGGAGTCTGGCGGGGTGGATGGGGGGCTTTGTGTCTCCCGGGTCACTGACCTTCGCCGACCAGGCGGTGAGCACGATATTCCAGATCTGGGCCTCCTGACCCGACTCTCCCCACGGTGCCGCCGGACGCTCTGTCCGGCGGCACTGACATGTGCGCGGCCTGCGCGGCCCGGCAATGGGCGGAGCCTCAGGACGGAACATTAGATCTTGCAGGCAGAAATTTTATTGTTGCAATGTTCTGTCGGGTTATTGCGTGTTCATGTCGACGAGATTACGGTCCCCCACGCGTCGTTACCGCCCCCTGCCTCCCCCCTCTCCCTGTGGCCCCCGTCCCTCCCTCTCGGGCGGCGTCAGTGGAATAGGTCCGGCATTTCGTGATGAAAGGAGTGGCAAGTGTTCCATTCCATCCGAGATCTGAGACGCGCCCTCGTCTGGGCGGTCAGCACCGTGATGCTGGCCGCCGTCGGCGTCGTCGCGCTGGCCGTCCAACCCGCCTGGGCGGCGTCCACCGCCACCGGCGGCAGCGGCGCGAGCCTGCCGTACGTCGAGGTGCAGGCGGAGAACTCCGCCACCAACGGCACGTCCATCGGCCCGAGTTACACCCAGGGCCAGTTGGCCGACGAGGCGTCGTACCGCAAGGCGACGACGCTGCAGGGCACCGGCAAGTACGTCACGTTCACCGCCCCGGTGGCGACCAACTCGATCAACTTCCGTTACAGCATCCCCGACACCTCGGGCGGCTCGGTCTACACCGCCCCGCTGTCGCTGTACATCAACGGCGTCAAGCAGCCGAACTTCACCCTGACCAACGCCTACAGCTGGTACTACGGCAGCTACCCCTTCACCAACACGCCGGGGAGCAACCCGCACCACTTCTACGACGAGGCCCACCGCCTGTTCTCCACCACCTATCCGGCGGGAACGACCTTCAAGTTGCAGGTCGATGCGGAGGACACCGCCTCCTCGTACACGATCGACTTCGCCGACTTCGAGCAGGTCGGTGCCGCCCTGACCGCGCCCTCGGGGTCGGTGTCGGTGACCAGCAAGGGCGCCGACGCGACCGGTGTGGCCGACGCGACCAGCGCGTTCAACGCCGCGATCAGCTCGGCAGGACCCGGCGGCACCGTGTGGATCCCGCCGGGCAACTACAACATCCCCGGCCATATCAGCGTCAACAACGTCACGATCGCCGGCGCCGGCATGTGGTACTCGACCGTCATCGGCACGGCCCCCGGCTTCTACGGCAACTCCGCGCCCTCGGCGAGCACCGGTGTGCGCCTGCAGAACTTCGCGATCTTCGGCAATGTGCAGGAACGCAACGACAGCGCCCAGGTCAACGGCATCGGCGGCGCGATGAGCAACTCGACCGTCTCCAGTCTCTGGATCGACCACATGAAAGTCGGCGCCTGGATGGACGGGCCGATGGACGGACTGACGTTCACCGGCATGCGCATCCGGAACACCACCGCGGACGGCATCAACTTCCACGGCGCCGTCACCAACTCGAAGGTGACCAACAGCGATATCCGCAACACCGGCGACGACGGGATCGCCACCTGGGCGGACTCCGCCATCGGCGCCGACGCCAACGACACGATCTCCAACAACACCGTGTCACTGCAGATCCTCGCCAACGCCATCGCGATCTACGGCGGCCACGACAACACGGTCAGCGGCAACCGCGTGGTGGACACCGGCCTCTCCCAGGGCGGCGGCATCCACGTGGGACAGCGCTTCACGTCGACGCCGGTCGGCCTCACCACGATCTCCGACAACACCATGATCCGGGCCGGCAGCCTCGACCCGAACTGGCAGTTCGGGGTCGGCGCCCTGTGGTTCGACGGCAGCCAGGGCGCGATCACGGGACCCATCAACGTGACCAACGCGCTGATCCAGCAGAGTCCGTACGAAGCGGTCCAGTGGGTCGAGGGCACCATCAGCGGGGTCAATCTCAACAACGTGACCATCGCCGGCACCGGAACCTTCGCTCTCCAGGAACAGACCGGCGGCGCCGCCAAGTTCACCAACGTCACGGCGACCGGCGTCGGTTACTCGTCCCCGGTGTACAACTGCTCGGGCGGCAACTTCGTCGTCACCGACGGCGGCGGCAACTCCGGTATCAGCGGCACGCCGTACTGCGGCGGTTGGCCGGCTCCGGTGTATCCGCCCTACCCGGCCGAAGGCGTGACAGCCACTCCCGGCGCGCTCAACTTCGGTTCGGTGGCGACCGGTTCGACGAGCGCCGCACAGACCGTGACGGTCTCCAACCCGACCAGCACCGCCGCGCCGGTCTCGTCGATCTCCACCGGCGGCGACTACTCCCAGACCAACACGTGCGGTTCGTCGATCGCGGCGAACGGCTCGTGCACGGTCAGTGTGAAGTTCGCGCCGACGGCGACCGGCAGCCGTAGCGGATCTCTGACCGTCAACGCGGGCGGGATCACCAACACCGTCAGCCTCTCCGGTACCGGCACCGCGCCGGGCCCGGTGCTGAACACCGACCCGGCGAGCCTGTCCTTCCCCGCCACGGTGGTCGGCTCGTCGGCGACCGCGCAGACGGTGACGGTGACGAACTCGGGCACCGCGTCGGCGACCGTCTCAGCCGTCGCGGCGACCGGTGACTTCAGCCAGACCAACAACTGCTCCACCCTCGCGATCGGCGCGTCCTGCACGGTCAACGTCGGGTTCAAGCCCACAACGGGCGGATCGCGTGCGGGCAACCTGACCGTCACCAGCAACGCCAACAACAGCCCGACCACCGTCTCCCTGACCGGCACCGGCATCGACAGCACCACCAATGTCGCCGCCGGACGGCCGGCGTCGGCGAGTTCGGGCAACAGCCCGTACGTCGCCTCGAACCTCACCGACCCGGACGCGTCGACGTACTGGGAAGGCACGAACGGTTCGTTCCCGCAATGGGCTCAGGTCGACCTCGGCCAGAACTACAGCGTCGGCAAGGTCGTGCTCAAACTCCCGCCGACGACGGCGTGGTCGGCCCGTACGCAGACCCTGTCGGTGCAGGGATCCACGGACGGCTCCAGCTTCTCCACGATCAAGGCCTCGGCCGGGTACACCTTCGACCCGAACACCAACAACAACACGGCGACCATCACGTTCAGCGCCGCCACGGCGCGATACGTGCGGGTGAACATCACCGCCAACACAGGCTGGAACGCAGCCCAGTTGTCGGACTTCGAGGTGTTCCCCAACGGCGGCGGCTCCTCACCGGCGACCTTGTCGGCCGGCCCGACTTCACTGTCGTATCCCACTCAGGCGCTCAACACCTCCAGCAGTGCGCAGCCGGTCACGGTGACCAACACCGGTACCGCGGCCGCGACCGTCTCCGGCATCACCGTCACGGGCGACTTCTCGCAGACCAACAACTGCGGTACGTCGATCGCGGCGAACGCCTCCTGCACGGTCAACGTCACCTTCAGGCCCACCGCGTCCGGCACCCGCACCGGTGATCTCAGCATCGCCAGCAACGCGTCGAACGGCACGACCACGGTCGCGCTGACCGGCACCGGAGCCGGCGCGGTGAGCAGGAACCTGGCGGCCGGCGCGGCCACCACCGAGTCCAGCCACACCTCCGTGTACCCGTCGTCGAACGTGACGGACGGCAACCAGGGCACCTACTGGGAGAGCGCCAACAACGCCTTCCCGCAGTGGGTCCAGGCGGACCTCGGCTCCGCGCAGAGTGCGAGCCGCGTCGTCCTCCAGCTCCCCGCGACCTGGGGCGCCCGCAACCAGACGCTGTCCGTGTCGGGCAGCACCGACGGCACCGCCTTCACCACCATCAAGTCGTCGGCCACGTACACCTTCGACCCCACCACCAACAACACGGTCACCATCACATTCACCGCGACCACCCAGCGATACGTCCGGGTGAACATCACGGCGAACAACGGATGGTCGGCGGGTCAGATCTCGGAGTTCCAGGTCTGGAACGCCTGATCCGACCCGACGGTGCCGCCGAGCGCGAGCGTGAGCGCGCTCGGCGGCGCCCACCACCGAAGCGGAGTCAAGAGGAGCCAAGAAGAGTCCGGAGGAGTCCAGATGGGTGTCACACGCAGAGTCTTCCTGAGGGCCGCGGTCGCGGCCACCGCGGTGGGAACCGTGGGAGCGACCGAGACCGTGCTCGCCCAGGCCGCGTCGGCGGCCAGCCCGCCGGGCGACGTGGTCGGCAAGATCACCGTCGGCTACCAGGGCTGGTTCGCCTGCATCGGCGACGGCGCGCCCATCAACGGCTGGTGGCACTGGACCCAGAACTGGGGCCAGCCGCCGTCCCCGTCCAACACCGGCATCAGTTGCTGGCCCGACGTGCGGGAGTACACCAACACGTACCAGACGTCGTACGCCGCTCTGGGCAACGGCCAGCCCGCCAAGCTGTTCTCCTCCTACGACCAGCAGACGGTGAACACCCACTTCCTGTGGATGCAGCAGAACAACATCGACACCGCGGCGCTCCAGCGCTTCAACCCCACCGGCGGCGAGGGCCCCACCCGCGACGCCATGGCGACCAAGGTGCGCAGCGCCGCCGAGTCGTACGGCCGGAAGTTCCACGTCATGTACGACGTCACCAACTGGACGAACATGCAGTCCGAGATCAAGACGGACTGGACGAACAAGATGTCCGCGCACACCGCGTCCTCGGCGTACGCGAAGCAGAACGGCAAGCCGGTCGTCTGCATCTGGGGCTTCGGCTTCAACGACAACAACCACCCCTTCACCGCCGACGCCTGCCTCGACGTCATCAACTGGTTCAAGGGACAGGGCTGTTACGTCATCGGCGGCGTCCCGCGCGAATGGCGGACGGGCACCGGGGGCTCACGGCCCGGCTATCTGGGCGTCTACCACGCCTTCAACATGATCTCGCCGTGGATGGTCGGCGCCATCGGCAATGTGACCGACGCCGACAACGCCTACAACACCTACACCGTCGGCGACCAGGCCGACTGCAACGCCAACGGCATCGACTACCAGCCCTGCGTCCTGCCCGGCGATGTCTCCGGTCGGCAGCGCGCGCATGGCGACTTCATGTGGCGGCAGTTCTACAACGTGGTGCGGGCCGGGGTGCAGGGCGTCTACATCTCGATGTTCGACGAGTACAACGAGGGCAACCAGATCGCCAAGACCGCCGAGACCCAGGCGTGGGTGCCCACCAACTCCGGATTCCTCGCCCTCGACGAAGACGGCACCGCCTGCTCCTCCGACTACTACCTTCGCCTGACCGGTGACGGCGGCCGCATGCTCAAGGGCGAGATCGCGCTGACCGCAACTCGCCCCACCCAGCCGGTCGTTCCCACCGGCGGCGACACCACACCGCCGGCCGCGCCGGGCGCCCTCACCGTCACCGGGCACACCAGCAACTCGGTCTCGCTGGGCTGGAGCACGTCGACCGACAACGTCGGTGTCACCGGCTACCGCATCCTCCAGGTGTCCGGCTCGACCAGTACCCAGGTGGGCACAGCCAGCTCAACCTCCTTCACCGTCACCGGACTTGGCGCGTCCACCACGTATACCTTCGCCGTCGTGGCGCTCGACGCGGCGGGCAACGTGTCGCAGCCCTCCAACCAGGCCACCGTCACCACCGACCCCCCGTCCAGCACCACCAACCTTGCCCTCCGCCGCCCTACTTCGGAGAGCGGTCACACCCAGATCTACGCCTCGGGCAACGCGACCGACGGCGACGCCAATACCTACTGGGAGTCCGCCAACAACGCCTTCCCACAGTGGGTCCAGGTCGATCTGGGCGCCGCGACCGGCGTCAAACGGATCGTCCTCCGCCTTCCCCCGGCAACCGCCTGGGCCACCCGCACCCAGAGCATCGCCGTCCAAGGCAGCGCAGATGCCGGCACCTTCACCCAGCTTCTCGCCTCGGCGGGCTACACCTTCGACCCGGCGACCGGCAACACCGCGACCCTCACGCTCCCCTCCACCGTCACCACCCGCTACGTACGACTGACCTTCACGGCCAACAACGGCTGGCCGGCCGGGCAGGTTTCGGAGTTCCAGGTGTTCGGCGTCTGATGAAACGGCGTACTGGATTGCGGCGGACCTGATGACGGACACCCCGCGCGGTGGGACCGGGCGCGGGGTGTCGGTGGGTCGGTCGGAGGTCAGGCGCAGAGGACGCGCGTCTCCGGTGTGTAGACCGGGCCGCCGCTGGTGTTCGTGGCGTCGCTGAAGTCCGCGTAGTAGTAGGAGTAGAAGCCGATGTTGCCGTTGCAGCCCGAGTCGGCGGCGACCTGAAGGGTCAGGTTCACGGTCCGGCTCTGGCCGGGCGGGATGGTGGCGCCGTAGTTCGTGCCCAGGTTGGTGGGCCCGGTGCCGGAACAGGGGGTGCTGCCGGTGCTCGTGGTCAGGCTGCAGCCGGTGAAGCTGTACTTGAGGTCGGGCCGCTGGGTGGTCAGCCAGGTGGGATCGATCGTCTGGTAGACGAACAGGATGTCGTAGGTCTTGTTGTTGGTCAGCGTCATCGAAAGGTTCACCGTGCCGCCGGGCGTCGTGGTGGCGGAGTCGGTGGCGAACGTCAGGTCGGTGTCCGCCGCGCTCGCACTCGTGCCCAGGCCGAAGACGGCGAGGAGGAAACCGAGGAGGGTGGCGAGGCCCAGGCGTGTCGTAAGTGGTGATCGCATGGCCCGGGAGGCTAGGCGGGTCGCCCGGGCGCCGTCTGCCCCGCGAAGCGTGCCTCGACCGCCGACCGGCTGAATGTGTTCCTTGTGTGACGTCGGTGCGGCGAGTGTGTGAAGTGGTCACCTGGGCTGCATATGTGCACGGCATGGGGTGGGGATGCGGTGCTCAGGGGGGCGGAAGCATGCCTGTCGGCTGACGGGTGGCTGGCAGGCGGGGCGTGGCGATATTGGCGTGATCTCTGATGTGATGCGTGCCGTAACGCCCGCTGGAACTCGCGTCGGACGCCCGGCGTTCGGGTCGGCGCTGGGGGCAGCGCCGACCCGGAGCCCGCTACTTGCTGACGGCGAAGCGCATCAGGGCCTTTTCGTCGCCCTGCTTGATCTTCCCGGTCTCGTTGATGACCTGGAGCTTCCAGTTCGCGCCGTCCCGAATGGCCTTGGCCACGGCGCAGCCGTTGTCCGCGCTGAGCAGGCTCGGCCAGATGTCGGCGACCTGCTGGGTGCTGCCGCCCGTCGCGTCGTACACCTTGAAACTGATGTTCCGCGCCTTCTGGAAGTTGCTGCCCTTCTTGTACGCGGCGGCGACGAACACGATGGACGTGATGTTGGTCGGCACCTTGGCGAAGTTGACGGTCACCGTCTCGTCGTCGCCGTCCCCCTGGCCGGTCTGGTTGTCCCCGCTGTGCAGCAGCGAGCCGTTGCCCAGCGGATCCGGGGAGTCGAGGCCGGCCAGCCGCACCGGGTCCGCCCCCTGCATCGCGATGGCGATCAGATCGAGGTCGGTACCGACTTTCTGACGGATCTTCCCGATCAAGCCGCCGCTGCTGCCGACGGTCGGGTCCCAGGACGCTCCGATGGTCAGGTGGGTCACCCCATCCAGATCCGCCGGGCCGTCTTCTTTCGTGAGTGTGATCATGCGTGAACCCCTTGGTGAGGCGACTGCGACACACGAATTGTGTCTGGAACAGTCAGAGCTGAGCACACCAGGTCCAGAAATACCGGGACAGGGGGAGTCAGTGGAGGGGATTTGGTCGCGGGAGGTCGCTCCGCGTAACAGCCTCGCGGCTGCGTGTGTTCACCTCGGTGACGCGAGCGCTCAGGAACTCGGCCTCGGTCATCGGTTCCACACCGGCCGGGTCCGCGTCCCATTCGCGGCCGCCGCCGAGTGGGCGGAGCTGGAGGTAGGGACCCTCGCGGCCCATCACGAGACCGACGCGGTTGCGGACGGTGTCGCGTACGGGGGTGCCGATGGTCGGATCGGTAGCGGTAGCGGTAGCAGTAGCAGTAGCAGTAGCAGTAGCAGTAGCAGTAGCAGTAGCAGTAGCGGGTTCGGGTTCGGGTTCCGGTTGTGCGTTGGCGGTCATCGGCCGGTTCCCCTCATGATTACGGCGGCCAGGGTCAGGGCGACGGGGGCGGAGCAGACGCCGAGGTGGACGAGGGCGTAGCGGGTGGACAGGGTGGCGTCGCTGTCGCCGCCGTTCACGTAGGGGGTACGTACGTCCATCGCGGGGAGTTGGACGCCGGCGTGGGTGAGGGCTGTGGCGAGGGCGTCGCGGGCTTCGATCGCCTCCTGGACCTTGGCGTCGGTGGGCGTTGTACGGCGCTGGGTCGTCATGGCGTGCTCCATCGGTTGCTCTTGCACGGTTTCTCCGCCCTGGCCACGCGGCGTGAACTACCGTGCGTGACGAAGGCATTACGAGAATGCGCCGGGAGCGAGGTGGACACGCCGTCGGCGGGGCGGGCCTCCCCGGAAGACCACGCAAGTTCCACACCTTCCACCGAGGGGAACGGCATGCCGACGAGACGAGCGGTCACCGGCCGCAGCCGGGAACCACGCGCACGGTTCGCGGAGGAGCTGCGGTTACTGCGCACGCAGCGTGGTCACAGCCTGCGGCAGCTCGGTGAACGGCTGGGCTGGGACTGGTCGTTGTTCGGGAAGATGGAGAAGGGCGAGACCCTGGGCGGCCCCGAGGTCGTGCAGGCGCTCGACCAGCACTACGGGACGCCTGGGCTGTTGCTGGCGTTGTGGGAACTGGCGGTGAGCGACAAGACCCAGTTCCGCGAGCGGTATCGGCAGTACATGGCGCTTGAGGCGGAGGCGACGAGCCTGTGGCACTTCGCGGTGAGTGTCCTCCCCGGGCTGCTTCAGACTCCGGGGTACGCGCGGGAGGTACTGGCCGCGGGCGGGCTCAAGGGGGAGGAACTGGAGCAGCAGGTCGAAGCGCGCATGGGGCGGCGGGAGTTGCTGGAGGGGGAGGACGCACCGCCGTTCCGGACGATCCTGTCGGAGGCGGTGCTGCGGACGCCTTTGCGGGATGTGGGGGAGTGGCGGGGGCAGTTGGAGTACTTGGGGGAGGTTGCGGAGCGGGCGAACGTGACGCTCCATGTGCTGCCGTTCAGTGCGGGGCCGCATGGCTTGATGGGTGCAGCCGTGATGTTCCTTCGACTGCCGGAGGGACGTACCGTGGCATACGTCGAGAACGGCTATCGCGGTGAACTCATCGGAGAAACCGCGCCTGTTGAGCAAATGCAGCTCAAGTACGATGCCGTGCGCGACTTGGCCTTGTCCCCGGCCGAGTCGCGGAAGGTCGTCCTGCGCATTCTGGAGGAAGTACCGTGCGATCCCGCGATTTGAGTGCCATCACGTGGCGCAAGAGCTCCTACAGCAATCAGGACGGCGGTGAGTGCGTCGAGGTCTCTGATGACCTCCTGAGCGCGGCTGCCTGGCGCAAGAGCTCCCACAGCAACTCGGACGGCGGCGCATGCGTCGAGGTCTCCCACGACTTCGCCTCCCTCGTCCCCGTCCGCGACAGCAAGACCCCGCACGGCCCCGTGCTCACGTTCGCCGCGGACGACTGGGCGTCGTTCGTCTCGGCCGTGAAGGGTGGCGAACTCACCGCCTGACCGGAACCGGATCAACGCGCCCGGCGTCGTCGTAACGTGTGACGTCGTACGAATGGAGGCAAGGGCGCGTTCTTGCGCTGCTTGCCGTGCTGGCCGCCCTCCCGTTGGTCTTTCATTCCGTGGTCCCGAATACACCCGGCCGGCTGGGCAGCCTTGTTGAGACGTTCCTTCCTTGGCTCGGTCTGACCGTCCCGGTACTGCTGGCCGGGGCGATCCTGCGCCGCTCCTTCGTCGCATCGATCGCGTTGCTGCTCCCTGTCGCGGCGTGGGTCGGCCTTTTCGGCGATCTGCTGCTGCCGCCCAGCCATGAATCGGCGGGGCAGATCACTGCCGTTCAGCACAATGTCAGCGACGTAAATCCTGACCCGGCAGGCACCGCGAGGACGTTGCTCAAGCCCCGGGCCGACCTCATCGCCTTGGAGGAGTTGACGCCTTCCGCCTTGCCGGCCTTCGCGGCAGCCCTGGCGACGGACTATCCCCATCACGCGGCAGAGGGCACGGTCGGACTCTGGTCGAAGTACCCGCTCTCCGACGTGCGACTGGTGGACATCAGGCCGGAGGGAATCGGGGAGGGCTGGAACCGTGGGCTGCGGGCGACCGCCAGTACGGCACAGGGCGATGTCGCTGTGTATGTGGCTCATCTGCCGTCCGTACGCCTCGGCCTGACGAGCGGATTCAGTTCCCCCTTGCGGGACGAGAGCGCTGTTCGCCTTGGCGAAGCGATTGCCGCCGAGCGGCTGGACAAGGTGATTCTGCTCGGGGATCTCAACGGCACGGTGAACGACCGCGGTCTCGCGCCGGTCAACTCGCAGATGGACGCGGCTGGTTCAGGGTTCGCGTTCAGCTGGCCGGCCTCGCTGCCCATGACTCGCATCGACCAGATCATGGCCCGCTCGGCGACAGTCACCGAAGTCTGGTCGCTGCCTGCGACGGGGAGCGACCACCTGCCGATAGCCGCTCACATCAGGCTCTGAATCGCATCCAGGAGGCTCCTGATCAACCCTGCGGAGGCGCGGGGCGTACCAGGCCCGACTGGTAGGCGATGACGACCAGTTGGGCGCGGTCGCGGGCGTTGAGCTTCGTCATCGCGCGGTGGACGTGGGTGCGTACGGTCAAAGGGCTGACGAAGAGCTGCTCGGCGATCTCGGTGTTGGAGTGGCCCTCCGCGGCCAGCGCCATCACCTCTCGTTCGCGGGCGGTGAGGGTGTCGAGGGCGCCGGGGAGCGCGAGCGGTGCGCCGGGTGCCGGGGTGGTCTGGAAGCGGGTGATGAGGGCGCGGGTGGCCAGGGGGGAGAGGAGGCTGTCTCCGGAGGCCACGGTGCGGATGGCGTCCAGGAGTTCGTCGGCGCGGACGTCCTTACCGAGGAAACCGCTCGCACCCGCGCGCAGCGCCTGGGCGACGTACTCGTCGATCTCGAACGTGGTGAGGATGAGGATGCGGCTGGCCGACAGATCCGGGTCGGCACAGATCGCGGCGGTGGCGGCGAGGCCGTCCGTACCGGGCATCCGGATGTCCATGAGGACGACGTCGGGGCGGTGGACGCGGGCCAGCTCGACCGCCTCCTTGCCGTCGACGGCCTCGCCGACCACGGTCAGGTCGTCGCAGGAGTCGATCAGGATCCGGAAGGTGGCCCGCAGGAGGGCCTGGTCGTCGGCGAGGAGGACGCGGATGGTCATCTGGAGCTGTCTTCTTCCGAATCTGGGGAGGGAGCGGGGGTGTTGATGTCCGGGATACTCGTGATGTCCGTGGTGACGGGTCCTAGGTGTGCCCTAGGCACGGATCGGCAGTTCCGTGGTCACCGTGAAGCCGCCGTCCGGGCGGTGGCCCGCCTGGAGACGGCCCCCGACGGACTGGGCGCGCTCGCGCATGCCCATGAGACCGAAGCCGCCGCTCGCACCCGGAACGGCGGGGGCCGAGGCATCACCGTCGTCGCTGACCGTGATCTTCAGCCAGTCGGGGGAGTGCACGAGGTGGACGCGTGCCGTCTTCGCGGTGGCGTGCTTGGCGACGTTGGTGAGTGCCTCCTGCACGATCCGGTACGCCGTCACGTCCACGCCCGGTGACAGCGGCTGTTCGTCGCCGTCCGCGGTGACGGTGACCGTGAGCCCGGCGGCGGCGAACGCGGTGGTCAGTTCGGCGAGCCGGTCCAGTCCCGGGGCCGGTTCCAGGGGCGCGTCGGGGTCGTCCGACTGGCGCAACAGGCCGACGGTGGACTTGAGTTCACGCAGCGCCGAGGACGTCGTACCGGCCAGGTCGTCGAGCATCCGCGGGACCTGGTCCGGGTGGGTGCGCGCGAGGTGTGCGGCGGTGCCGGCCAGCGCGTTGGCCAGGGCCATGTGATGGGCGACGACGTCGTGCAGTTCGCGGGCGATGCGTACGCGCTCCTCGGCGACCCGGTGCCGTGCCTCCTCCTCGCGGGTGCGCTCGGCGTGTTCGGCGCGGGCCTGCACGGCCTCGACGTAGGCATGGCGCAGCCGGGTCGCGGTGCCCCAGGCGAGCGGCGTCAGCGCCCAGAAGACGGGGCCGATCGTCTTGAGGGGCCACGGGTGGTCGTACTGGTCGCCGACCAGGGCCGTGCCCACCAGCAGGACGACGACGGCGAGGAGGGCGATACGTCCCGTCCTGCGGTTGGTGTACATGGCGAGCGCGTACAGCGCGAGCATGAGCGGTGCGAGGAGCAGCGGCGTCATCAGATAACCCACCGCGCTGCTGGTGTTGACGGTGACCGCGGTCACGGCCACGACGGTGCGGGGGTGGCTCTTGCGCCACCACAGGGCCGCGGAGCCGACGGCTCCCAGGACCACACCGGGCCACCAGGGGATGTGGTCGCCGGAAGGTTCCTGGAGGCTTGTGGCGCTGCCGAGGAGGGTGAGGCTGAACACCTGCACGATGACCGTCACGTCGACGACGCGAGGATGGGTGTCCACGTATCGCTTCAAGCTGGTGATCATCGGTTCTCCCGGTCGGATCGAGCTGCGTCCATGGTGGGCGCGGTGGTGCGGAAACCGCCAACGAGGGTCGCTCGTGTCGCCACGGGCGGCCCTCGGCGCGGGGGCTGTCAGACGTGAGCCGTCAGACGTGAGCCGTCAGGCGTGAGCGGACTCCAGGTCGGCCGGGTCCGGCTGCGCAGGGGATGCGGTGGACTGCTGACTCAGCGCCTCGCCCTCCACATCGACCTTCGGCAGGATCCGGTCCAGCCAACGCGGCATCCACCACGCCGCCTTGCCGAGCAGCGCGAGGACCGCGGGCACGAGCGCCATGCGGACGACGAACGCGTCGAACAGGACGGCGATGGCGAGGCCGAAGCCGATCATCTTGATCATTGACTCACCGGCACCGATGAACCCGGAGAACACCGCCATCATGATCAGCGCGGCCGCCACCACGACCCGGGCGCTGTACCGGAACCCGGTGACCACCGCCTGACCGGGCCCGTCCCCATGGACGTACGCCTCCCGCATCCGGGCGACGAGGAACACCTCGTAGTCCATGGCGAGACCGAACACGATGCCCACCAGGAAGATCGGCATCATGCTCATGATCGGGCCGGTCGACTCGACGCCGATGAGGTTCGCGCCCCAGCCCCACTGGAAGACCGCGATGACGGAACCGAGGGCGGCGAGGACCGACAGGAGGAAGCCGAAGGCCGCCTTTATCGGTACGAGGATGGAGCGGAAGACGACCATCAGGAGCACGATGGCCAGGCCCACCACGACGATCAGGTACGGGATCAGCGCGTCCTGCATCTTCTGGGCGACGTCGATGTTGAGCGCGGTGGTGCCGGTGACCTCGAACTCCGCGCCGGTCGAGGACTCGGTCGCGGAACGGTCCTCGCGGATGGTCTGGACGAGGTCCTTGGTCTTCTCGCTGGTGGGCGCGTCGGCCGGGACCGCGGAGAAGACCGCCGTGTCGCCCGTGGGATTGAACCGCGCGGCCGACACGGAGACGACTCCCTCCGTGTCACCGATCCTCTCCTCGATCACCTGGACCGCGGCCTTCGGGTCCGCGGCGCCCTTGGCGTCCACGACGATGGTCAGCGGGCCGTTGAAGCCGGGGCCGAAGCCCTGGGCGAGGTCGTCGTAGGCGCGGCGCTCGGTGGTGGAGGTGGGTTTGGCCTCGTCGCCGCTCGTGCCGAGCTGGAGGTCAAGGACCGGGATCGCGAGGGCGCCGAGGCCGACGACCGAGACGAGGAGTACGGGCAGAGGGCGGCGCAGGACGAACCGTGCCCAGCGGGTGCCCCCGTTGTTCTCGCCGGTGTCCTCGACACGGTTCTCGGCGGTCTCCTTGACCCGGTTCTCGCCGGTCTCCTTGACCCGGCCGCGTTTGCGGGTGGAGCGGGAGAGTACGGCGTTCGGCCAGAAGCCGAGCAGGGCCGGGACCAGCGTCAGCGCGATGAGGACGCCGACGGCGACCGCTCCCGCGGCGGCCAGACCCATCTTGGTGAGCATCGGCACGCCGACGACCGCGAGGCCGGCCAGCGCGATGACGACGGTGAGCCCCGCGAAGACGACCGCGGACCCGGCGGTACCGGTGGCAAGACCAACCGCCTCCTGGGGCGAGTGGCCCTTGGCGCGCTCCTCTCGATAGCGGGAGACGATGAACACGGCGTAGTCGATACCGCACGCGAGCCCGAGCATCGTGGCCAGCGTGCCCGTCGTCGAGGACAGGCCGAACGTGCTGGCCAGCGCCATGATCGCGGCCATGCTGACGCCGACCCCGATGATCGCGGTCAGCAGCGGCAGCCCGGCGGCGGCCAGTGAACCGAAGGTGATCAGCAGCACGACGGCCGCGATGGAGACGCCGATCACCTCGGCCATGCCGCCCGCCGCGGGCTGGGTCGCCAGCGCGGTTCCGCCCACCTCGACGGTCAGATCCGAGCCCTGGGCCTCCTTGATGGCGGCCTTCAGGGTGTTCTTGGCGGCGTCGGTGAGATCGTCGGCCTTCACCTTGTAGGTGACGGTGGAGTACGCCGTCGAGGCGTCCTCGCTCACCGCCTTCGCCTGGAACGGGCTCACCGCACCGGCGACCTGTGAACCGTCGGACGCCTCGGCCACGAACTTCTGGATGACCGCACGGTTCTCGGGCGAGGTGACCTTCTCCCCCTCGGGCGCGACGAACACGACACGGGCGCTCGCCCCGTCGGCCGTGGAACCGGGGAAGCGCTGCTCCATGAGGTCGAACGCCTTCTGGGACTCGATGCCCGGCATGGCGTAGCTCTGGTCGGGGGCGGTCGGCGCGGTGGCCGCGCCGAAGCCGACACCGCCGAGCACCGCCACCCACAGGAGGGCGGCGAACCAGCGCCGCCGGAAGGCCAGACGGCCCAGTCGATAGAGAAAGGTAGCCACGGGCAGAGGTCTCCACATCTGATCTCGGATACCTCTCAGGCTCCCGGGGAAGGGGGTGCCCCGTCGTCGTGCGCCTGCCGACAATCCGCACTACTGAAAACGCAGTACGCCGGGGCGGCGCGTGGTCCCCGGGAACGACGGGGGCGGAGGGCATGGCAGGGCCTTGGCGTTGACGACCGGCGGGCATGGCAGGGCCTTGGTGTTGGGGGCCGGAGGTGTAGGAGCAGACGGCCCTGATCCACACACGGCGGGGATCGGCTACTGGCTCGGCCGGGCGACGCGATTTTGAGCCTCCGGTTCACCGTCGGGCGGAAGGTGATCTCTAGACGCTGTACCCGCCGTCCACGCCCAGCGCCTGCCCGGTGATGAAACCGGCGCGGTCGGAGGCCAGGAACGCGACCGCCTCCGCGATGTCCGTCGCGTCGCCGAACCGGCGCAGCGGGATGTTGCGTCGGGTGATCTCCAGCGCCGCCTCGTCGAGTTCGCCGGAACTGATCAGACGGGCGGCGATGCCGTCGGTCAGCATGCCGGGGCCGACGCAGTTCACGCGCACCCCGTAACGCCCCTCTTCGGCGGCCAGTGCTCGTGCGACCGCCTCGACCGCGCCCTTCGTGCCCGACGAGAGCCCGTCCCGGACCGGGAACCGGCGGGTGGCAACCGTGGTGACGGCGACGATGTTGCCCCGGCTCTCCCGCAGTCTCGGCAGCGCTGCGTGGACCAGGTTGAAGAACGCCCCGGCGTCCGCGTCGAGTTGGGCGCGGTACTGGCTCGGCGTGACCCTGCTCAGATGCACCATCGGCACGTGCGGGCCCGCCGCGTACACCAGGGTGTGGATACCGCCGAACTCCGAGGCGGCCTCGGTCACCGCTCCCGCCGTGGCCGACTCGTCGGTCAAATCGAGGCGCAGGGCAAGGACTTGGCGCCCGTACGTCTTCACCTCTCCGGCGAGAGCGTCGGCCGCCGCCTGGTTGGCGCGATACGTGAACGCCACGTCGCTGCCCCGCTCGGCCAGCGTCCGTACGACCGCAGCGCCGATACCGCCCGTGCCGCCCGCGACGAACGCGGCACCTGTGCTGTTGGCGAAGTCAGACATCGCAGCATTCCAACACGCGGCCGTACCCGCCGAACAGTCGCGGGCAGCGACCGAACCGGCGTGCGCCGACGACCTGCATCCGCAGGGGTGGTGGGCCCGTCGTCGCCGGGGTCACCGCCGTCACTCGTCGCCGCCCGTCAGGCGTTCGAGAGTGACACCTCGGTCGCCTTGATGAGCGCCACGACCGGGGACCCGGTGGCAAGGCCGAGTTCCGTGACCGCGTCCTTGGTGATCGCGGAGGTCAGTTCGCCGCCCGCCACGTCGACCTTGACGCGGGCCATGGCGCCACCGGCGGCGACGTCGGTGACCGTGCCGGGGAGCTGATTGCGGATGCTGACCCCGCTCACCGGGCCGGTGGCCAGGGACACCTCCGTCGACTTGATCAGCGCGCGGACCGCGGAACCCGTGGTCAGTCCCAGGTCCTCGACGGCCTCCAGGGTGATGGCCGCCGTGAGGTCCTGACCGCCGTCGAGGCGCACCTTCACCGTCGCCATCACCTCACCGGGGGTGACGGAGGCGACGGTGCCGGGGAGTTGATTGCGGATGCTCAGACTCATGCGGGCTGCCTCGATTGCTGTGCGGGGCGGAAGGTTCGAGACATTATGTCCGCGATGTCGTTGTCGGGGCGCCCGCGGACGTGTCGCGGATCGTGTCGCTGTTGGGCCGAACGGGTGACCATGCGTAAGAATTGCCCGGTGCAGACAACGAGTGCGAGCCAGGACGGGGTGGATCTGTGAACGGTCACGACGCCACCGACGAACAGTGGGAGGGGCTCGCCCAGGTAGTTCCGTTGCGGGGCCGGGACGCCTGGCCCTCGGCGGTCGACCATCGGTCGATACCCGAGGCCCCGACGGAGGCGCGCCGCCGCTTCATGGTGCTGCGGATCAACGTGTTCGCGGACGCTCGCGAGGTCGCCGAGACACTGATGGCGGGCATACCCGTCCTCCTCGACCTGACCGGCGCGGAGACCGAAGTCGCCAAGCGGGTACTGGACTTCAGCACAGGTGTGGTCTTCGGGCTGGCGAGCGGCATGCACCGCGTCGACCGGAACGTGTTCCTGCTGACGCCGCCGGGGACCGAGGTTCAGGGGCTGATGGAGGGAGCGCGGATTCCGGGGGTGTGACGCGCGGTCCTCGGCACGCCGTAGCCCGTCGGGGCCTTCTTGGGGGTCAGTCGGTGGCTCGTCCCTCGATCGTAGGAAGGTCCCCGAGGCGGAACGGTTCGCCTGACGGCGGAGGCCTACCGTCCGGATATGACCCTGCCTTCCCTGGAAGCCCCCGCGGTGGCGGAGGTGCGTCCCGACCGCCCGGGCGTCACCGAGCTGCGGCTCGCCGCGTTCGCCGCGCACCGGCGCGTCCGGTTCCCGCTCGGACCGCTCACCCTCGTCGCCGGCCCCAGCGGCAGCGGTAAGACCAGTGCCCTGCGGGCGTACGAGGCGCTGGCACGGCTCGGCAGCGGCGCCGAGCTGGGAGAGGTGTTCCCGGCCCCGGTCACCTGTGTGCCCGAGCGTGCCAGGCCCGACGCCCAGCGACGGCGCGGCTTCCGCATCGGCTGCACCGTCAACGGCCCCGAAGGCCCCGTCCGCCTCGACATCGCCGTACAGGCCGAGCCCGAACTGCGCATCGTGGGCGAGCGGTTGACCGCGGGTGGCCTGACCCTGCTGGAGACGGCGCTACGGGACCCGGGGCGGCCCGTGGTCCAGGCCGCCTGGCACACCGGCGGCTCGTCCGCGGTGACCCGGGGTCCGCTCCCCGACGACCGCCTCGGCACCGCGCTCCTGCCGCTGCGCGTCGCGGGCAGGACGGCCGGGGAGCGTCAAGTCCTCGCCGCCGCCGAGCAGATGGTGCTCGCACTGCGGTCCGTCTTCGCCTGCGACCCGAGCCCCAGGCAGATGCGCGCCCCCGTCCCGGTCGGCTCGGGCCTGCTGCTGCGCGGCTGCGACAACCTCGCCGAAGTGCTGTGGCGTACCCGGGCGGAGTGCGGCCGACGGCACGCGCAGCTGGTCGCCGCGGTCGGGTCCGGATGCGCGGGCCCCGTCACGGACGTCCTGGGCGAGCCCCTGCGCGACGGCATGATCCGGGCGTTCCTCGACCGCGGCGACGGCTTTCGTACGGAGCTGGGGCTGCTCGGGGACGGCGAGTTGAGGTATCTGGCGCTGGCCTTGGTGCTGCTCACCGGACCGGGCGTGCTGGCGGTCGACCAGGCGGGCGAGGTTCCCGCGGCCCTCCAGACGCTGACCGTCCTGACCGACGGACTCGACCGCTGCCTGGACGCCCGGCAGACGGGGGAGCTGGTGCGGCTGGCGGCGCGGATGTGCGAGCGTGGGCACATCCGGCTGGTCGGCACCCTGAGCGACGCCTCCTGGGCGTACGGAGTGCCTGGCGTGACGGTGGTGGACCTGTAGGCCCCGTAAACCCCTTGGATCCCGTAAACCCTTAGACCCCTTAGGCCCCTTAGGCCTCTAGCCGTGGCAGGGGCTGGACGTGAGTTGTGACGGAAGCTGGACGTGAGTCGTGAGTGAACTGGACGTAGAGAAGCTGCAGCGCCGCCTGGCCGAGTTCGCGGCCGCGCGGAACTGGCAGCCGTACCACACACCCAAGAACCTCGTCGCCGCGCTGAGCGTGGAGGCGTCCGAACTGCTTGAGATCTTCCAGTGGTTGACGCCGGAGGAGTCGGACCGGGTGATGGACGACGCGGACACCGCTCACCGCGTCACCGACGAGGTCGCGGACGTCCTGGCCTATCTGCTCCAGTTCTGCGAGGTGCTCGGCATCGACCCACTCGCGGCGCTCGACGCGAAGATCGACCGGAACGAGCGGAGGTTTCCGGTGCCGGAGGGGTCGTGACGGCTGGGAGATCTGGGAACTCCGCGAGGTCTGGGAACTCCGGGAGATCCGGGAACTCCGGGAGATCCGGATAATCTGGAGGATTGTCACTCTACGGAGTTAGCGAGTTGTCCAGTCTCAACTCTGTGTCCACAGATTTCGGGCTTCCTCTGGCTTTTCGTCCCGTCGGAACTCACTCTGGGTAGTGGATGGCGGAGTTCGGGCGGACGTGCGGTGAGCGCGTCGGGACAGACGGGGACAGCGCATGGAGGCGATGCGGCTCATCGTGGCGAGCAGGCGTGCCCTGGCGGGGACCGGCGAGACCCCGGAGGTGATGCAGGAGGCATGGCAGGCGCATGCCCTGGCCCAGGCGATAGGCAGCCGGTTCGCTGTCTCCGGACCACCCGAACTCCGGGGCGAGGCCCTGGGCCTGACCGAGCTGGCGGGCCGGGGCTGCGGAGTCCTCGGTGCTCACGCCCTCGACGTCGGCGCCTTACGGGCCGCCCGGCTCACCGAGTTGGGCGACGCCCGCGAGGCACTCGTCAGCCTGGGCCGCCTCCTGGGCGAGGTCGGGATCGCCCTCGTCGGGATCGCCTGCGCGGCGGACGACCAGGGGACGTACTGGCAGTGCATGGAGGCCATCGACGCGGCGGACGAGTCCCGGGACCGGGTCCTGGAGATGCTGAGACGGCTGACGGTGCGGGACACGGCGGCGGGGTGAGGGCGGTCTTCAGCCCTTCCGGCGTTTGAGGACGAGCGCGTTCAGCGCGATACGGGGGTCTGGGGGCGGAGCCCCCAGGTACGGGACGGGCAGGGGCGGAGGGGGCGAAAAACGCCCCCCGGCGTCAGCCGTGGTCACCGTCGTTCGCGACGGCGGGCCGGGACCCCGAAAGATCCGCGTCCAGCTGGGTCAGATCGGCGTTGAGCGCCGCCATCAGCTCCTCCATCTGCTGGAGCAGCCCCTTCGGCTGCGCAGACACCACCTGCTGGGGAACTGCGTCCTGGGACATGTGGGACATGAAGGCCTCCTCGGCCCGTGGCCCCGACAGGGACCGGTGCGGGTGACACGCCGGCGACCCCCGGCGACGGTGCCGGGCGGTCCGGCTCCGCCCGAGCCAACGATCATCACCGAGCCGGGTCACTGGCACGGAGAAGTGCCGCGCGCGGGGTTGACGCATTTTCACCCGACCGGGGACAGGAGTACCCCCGTGGGACCGATGGGTTGACCGGTACGCGACCGTGCAGGATAGAGGCATGGATCTTCGAATCTTCACCGAGCCCCAGCAGGGCGCGACCTACGACACCCTTCTCGAGGTTGCCAAGGCCACTGAGGACCTCGGCTTCGACGCCTTCTTCCGCTCCGACCACTACCTCCCCATGGGCTCGGCCGACGGCCTCCCGGGCCCGACCGATGCCTGGATCACCCTCGCCGGGCTCGCCCGCGAGACCAAGCGCATCAGGCTCGGCACGCTGATGACCGCCGGCACCTTCCGACTGCCCGGCGTCCTCGCGATCCAGGTCGCGCAGGTCGACCAGATGTCCGGCGGCCGGGTGGAACTCGGCCTGGGCGCAGGCTGGTTCGAGGAGGAGCACAAGGCGTACGGCATCCCGTTCCCGAAGGAGAAGTTCGCGCGCCTGGAGGAGCAGCTGGCGATCGTCACCGGGCTCTGGGCGACCGAGGCGGGCAAGACCTTCAGCCACCACGGCACCTACTACGACCTGACCGACTCGCCCGCCCTGCCCAAGCCCGCCCAGGCGAAGGTGCCCCTCCTCATCGGCGGCCACGGCGCGACCCGCACCCCGCGGCTCGCCGCCCAGTACGCCGACGAGTTCAACATGCCGTTCGCGTCGATCGAGGACAGCGAGCGCCAGTTCGGCCGGGTGCGCGCCGTGGCGGAGCAGGCCGGACGCAAGGGCGAGGACATCACGTACTCCAACGCGCTGGTGGCCTGTGTCGGCAAGGACGACGCGGAGGTCGCCCGCCGTGCCGCCGCGATCGGCCGGGAGGTCGACGAGCTGAAGGCCAACGGGCTGGCCGGTACGCCGGACGAGGTCGTCGACAAGATCGGCCGTTACGCGGAGATCGGCTCCCGGCGCATCTACCTCCAGATCCTCGACCTCGGCGATCTCGACCACCTCGAACTGATCTCGGCGCGGGTTCAGTCGAAGTTGGTGTAGTCCGGGAGCAGCACCGCCCGCTCGGGCCAGGTCCGTGGGGATGGCGTGGGCGGCGCGCTCCGTGAGTGCGCCGCCCGCCGTCTCACCGAGTGACTGGGCCCGTTCCTGTCATCAGGGCGGGGCGTGTTGGTGGGGCCTGTTCCTGTCATCAGGGCGAGCCGGTCGGTGAGTTGCCGGCCGGTGTTCACTCGGCCGGTGCTGGCTCCGCCAGTGCTCAATTGGCCAGTGCTGTTGTCACGTCGTCGAGGACGATCCCGGCCGCCAGTGGGCCGCCCGCGCTGTTCCACGCCGAACCCTGGATGACCACCACGTGGCCCTGCTTCTCGGCTTCCAGCTTGCTGAAGTTGGGGACCTTCTGGGCCTCGGCGTAGGCCTTTTCCCCGTCGGCCTTGTCGGAGAGGGTGCCGAAGAAGAGCCAGTCACCGTCGATGGTGGTGAGCTTCTCCAGGCTGACCGGCTCGCTGTGTCCGCTGCTCTCGCCCTGCTGGTCCGTGGGCCGGTCGAGGCCCAGCGCGGAGAGGGTGGAGCCCACGTGGCCCTTGCCCTTGCCGACGACGGAGGGGGCGCTGTCCTGCCAGCGGATGACGCTGACGGCCGCGCCGGCGTTGGCGCCGAGCTTCTCCTTCGTGGCGGCGACGTCGGCGTCGAAGTCGCTCAGTATCTTCTCGCCCTGTTCCTTCTGGTTCAGCGCGTCGGCCGTGGCCGTGAAAGCCACCTTCCAGTCCGCGTTCAGCTTGGCGGTGACCACGGTCGGTGCGATGGCCTGGAGCTTGGCGAGTTCTCTCTTCGCGCCGGTCGTCTCGTCGAGCAGGATGAGGTCGGGCCGGAGCGTGGCCAGCTTCTCCATGTCGGCCTCGGCGACGGTGGCGACGACCTCGGCCTTCGACGCCTTGTCGGCGAGATAGGTGGACACCCCCGTCTGGCCCCGACCCGCGGTGGCGCCGACGGGCTCGATGCCGAGGGCGAGCGCGGCGTCCAGCGTGGGCTCGCTGAGCGCGACGACCTTCTGCGGCTCGGCGGGCACCTTGACCTTGCGGCCCTGAGCGTCGGTGATCGTGCGCGTGGCCGACTCGCTCGGATCCGCGGCAGCGCTGCTGCTGTCGTCGTCACTGCCACAGGCGGTCAGGAGCAATGCTCCCGTCATGACGGCGGCAGCCGAGGTCAGGACCGCTCTGCGGGAGGCTCGGGTGGAGGACATCTGCGTAAGCTCCTTGGTGGCAACGGGAGTTGGTGGGTGGGGTGGCGTGGGTGGAGGGGTGTGGGGGGTGGTTCTTGGGGCCGGGCCGGGTCAGCCGGGGCCTGGGCCCAGCAGCCGCACCAGGCCGTCGGCCAAGGCGCTGTGCCAGCAGGCGTAGTCGTGGCCGCCGTTGTACTCGTTGAAGGTCATCCGGTAGCCCGCCGAGCCCAGGGCGTCGTACACGACGCGGCTGTGGTCGACCATGAGCCCCTCGTGCAGTCCGACATCCAGGTGGATCGTGATGGGCCGGGGGCCCGCTTCGGTGTAGAGATCGATGACCCAGGGAATGCCGGAGCCCGCGGACTTGGGTACGCCCGGTGGCATCCCGGGCCGCCACCAGAGGGAAGCCGACTGGGCGAGTACGTTGCCGAACCGGTCGGGCCGTAGGTGTGCGGCGTACAGCGCGGTCAGGGCGCCCAGGCTCTGCCCCGCGACGACGGTCCGTTCCGGGTCCGAGGTCAACGGCCAACGGCCGCCCGCCCAGGGCAGCAGTTCGTCCGTGAGGAAGGCCACGAACTCGTCGCGTCCGCCCAGTTCGTTCCAGCGGGTGTGCCGGTCCACGGCGTCGGGTGACACCACGGCGAGCGGTGGCAGGGCGCCGTCGGCGATCAACGCGTCGAGCGTGTGTCCGAGCCCGAGCCGGCCGAACCACATGTCGCCGTCGCACAGTACGAGGACGGGCAGCGGGTCCGGGCCGCCGGAATCCGTTGCGCTGCCTGCGCTGCCCGTGCCGCCTGCGCTGTCCGTGCTGCCCGCACTGTCCGTGCTGACTGCGTCGCTTGGGTCGCCCGCGTCGCTCTGGTCGTGGCCCGGCGGCAGGTAGACCCAGACCTCGCGATCGCCGCCGAGCGCGGTGGCGGTTACCCGGTGCGGCTCGACCCGCCCGGCCGGCACAGTGCCGTGTCGCCCCGCCCAGGGCTGCGCGGGGGCGTCCGGCAGGGCGAAGACCGAGCTGTCGGCCGCGTGCCAGCGGGTCGGCATGGGCTGCCGGTTCAGCGGGTCCGGTGCGGCGTGTCCGGACAGCGACCGCAGTCGCTGCTGGAGGCCGTCCGGGTCCTTGGTCGGTTCCTCGGTCGAGATGTCGGCGGCCATGCGGTAGGAGCCGACATGGTCGGAGCGCAGCCGCAGCCCCAGGTGCCAGACGTCGGTGCCCGGGATGTGCTCCAGCAGGGAGCCGGCGAGGTTCTCGCGGTCGATGATGCGGTTGCCGAGCAGCAGCACCTGCCGGGTCGCGCGGTCGCCGCGCCACAGGAAGGTGACGGCCCGGTGGCCGGGTTCGTCCTCCAGTTCCTCCAGTTCTTCGACGAGCGGGGTGCCGAGGCGCTCCACTTCGGCCCAGAAGTTCCCCGTCAGGACCTCGTGCTGGTCGGCGTCGGTCGCGGCCAGGTGGGTCACGAGGCGTGTGACGCGCGTGCCGGTGATACGGACCGGACGTGCGCTGATCCGGGAGTCGGGCGGTGCGGCGGCGCGCGCCGGTGGCGCGGTCACCGCAGCTCTCCGCCGGTGCGGGCGAGTTCGACGAGCCGCGGCACGGTCTCCGCGGGGCTCGGCATCCCCGCCATCTCGCGAGCCGTGTCCCGGGCGGCGGCGCGCAGCGCGTCGTCGGTCAGGAGACGGTCGATCAGCCCGGCCGTGAGATCGCCGGGTCCGACCGATCCGCCGGGTCCGCCGGGTCCGCCGGGTCCGTCGGATCGGTTGGATCCGTCGGGTCTGTCGGAACCGTCGGGTACGAGGCCGCAGCCGCGGGCCCGCACCGCGGCCGCATTGGCGGGGCGGTCGGCGCCCTCGCCGAGGACGATCTGCGGCAGCCCGGCATCGAGTGCCGTCAGGGTGGTCCCGGCGCCCCCGTGGTGGACGACTGCGTCGCTCCGGGCGAGCAGGAGACCCAGCGGTATCCAGTCCACGGGGCGCACGTTGTCGGGCAGGGTGCCTAGGGCGCTGAGGTCCCCGCCGCCGAGCGCGAGGACGAACTCGGCGTCGGTCTCCCGCGCGGCGTCCACCACCCACTTCACCGGTGACACCCCGTCGACGACGGGCTGCACCGTGCCGAGGGTGACGGTGACGCGGGGACGCTTGCGGCTTGTGGACAGCCAGTCGGGCAGTCTGCCGCCGCCGTTGTAGGGGACGTACCGCATGAACCAGCGGCGGGGTTCGACAGCGGTGCTCATGCTGGGCGGCGCGATGTCGAGCCAGGCGGCGACGGGTGCGGGGCCTTCGAGCCCGTGCCGTTCGTAGGCGGGCGCAAGGGCGTTGTTGATCATGCGGACGTGGGCCCCGGTGTGGCCGAAGCCCACGGCATGCAGGACCGAGGGGACGCCGAGGCGGGCGGCCACCAGCTGTCCGGCCACGCCGAGCGGAGTGTGGACGACGAGGTCGGGCCGCCAGTCCTCGGCGACCTTGACCATGGTGTCGGCCATCTCGTCGCTGAAGAACGAGAATCCCTTGCCCTTCGGTGGCTCCCCGCGCTCACCCGGCGCCGGCGGTTTCCGGTCACCTTTGTTCTTCTCCATGCGTGCGTAGAGCGCGTCGGGGTCGATGCCGGGCGCGCAGTCGATGGTGTTGAGCCCGGCGCGCTCGGCGTGCCCGACGGCCGCGCCGCAGGTGGCCACCAGGACGTCGTGACCAGCTGCCCGCAGCGCGTGTGCGAGCGAAACCATGGGATACAGCAGCCCGAAGAAGGGCGGGCCTGCCAGCAGGACGCGCATGTCTCCTCTTCTCAACGAGTCGCGCACCGGGGGTAGTTGGACATGCGGGTGCACGGGCAGAAGGGTCGGCGGTGAAATCGTCAACGGTGAAGGTTAGGTTAGCCTAAGCTAAGTTCATGTCCACCGGAACGCGTCCCCAACCGGGTGGAACACGGCGGCTCGCCACGGCCTGCCGCCGCCACCCCCGCCTCCTGACCGCCCTCGTCCTCGGCTCCGTGTTCGGCACCGGCCTCGAAGCGTTCGGCCCCCTGATCGCGGGGATCGCCGTGAACGACGCCGTGGCCGGGCGCACCCACCGGGTCGGCGTCCTCGTCGGCGTCCTGTGCGCGTTGGCCGTCGTCCAGTTCGGCGCCGAGTTCACCCGGCGCTTCTTCGCCGGCAAGCTCGCACTCGCCGTGCAACACCAGCTGCGTACCGCCGTGTTCGCATCGGTCCAGCGCTACGACGGCGTCAAACAGGACGAGCTGCGCACCGGTCAGGTCGTCTCACGTGCGAACAGCGATCTCCAGCAGATCCAGATCATGCTCGGCATGCTCCCCATCCCGATCGGCGTGACCGCGCTCTTCACGGTCTCCCTCGCGGCGATGCTGTGGCTGTCCGCGCCGCTCACGCTGGTCGCTCTCGCCGTGCTGCCGGCGCTCGCGTTCACCGCCGCCCGCAGCCGCAAGCGGCTGGTGCCCGCCACCCGGAACGCGCAGGCCCAGGCCGCCACGATCGCCGAGCATGTCGAGGAGACGGTCACCGGCGTCCGCGTCGTCAAGGCCTTCGGCCAGGAGGACGCGGAGACGGAACGGATGGCGCGCGCCTCCCGCACCCTCTTCACGCGCCGGGTGGTGGTCGCCCGCCTCCAGGCCGCGGCCACGGCCGGCATGTCCGCGCTGCCCGCGGCAGGACAGGTCGGCGTACTCGCCGTGGGCGGCTGGCTCGCGCTGCGCGGCAGCATCGACGTCGGTACGTTCCTCGCCTTCGCCGGCTATCTGACGCTGCTGGCGGGCCCGGCCAGGCTCCTCGCCAACTTCGTCGTCACCGCCCAGCAGGCGCGGGCCGCCTCCGAGCGCGTCCATGAACTCATCGACGCCACACCGGACATCGCGGACCACCCGCACGCCGCGGATCTCCCTGAAGGCCCGCTGCAGATCGAACTGCGCGACGTCACCTTCGGCTACGCGCCCAGCGACCCGGTCCTCGCCGGCGTCTCCCTGGCCGTGCGCCCCGGCGAAACCCTCGCCGTCGTCGGCCCACCCGGCTCCGGCAAGTCCACCGTCTCCCTGCTCCTGAACCGCTTCTACGACCCACAGTCCGGCAGCGTCCACGTCGGCGCACCTGGCGAGCCGGGCGGTGTACGGGGCGAGCCGGACGGCATGCGCGGCGGGGCGACCGACCTGTGCGGCGAAGCGGATGGCGTAACCGGCGAGCGTGGTGCGGCGACCGGCGTGCGTGGCACGACAGACGATGTCCTCGGCGGGTCAACTGGTGTGCTTGGCAAGGCGGGTGGCGTGCTCCGGGAGTCGACCGGCGTGCGTGGCGCGGTGGAAGGCGTACTCGGCGGGGCAACTGTCTTGCGTGGCGTAAAAGATGAAGCACCCGGCAGGGCAACTGTCTTGCTTGGCGCGGCGGATGGCGTGCTCCGGGAGTCGACCGGCTTGCGTGGCGAGGCGGATGACGTACTCGGCAGGTCAACTGGCGTGCGTGGCGCGGCAGGCGATGTACGCGGCGGGGCAACTGTCTTGCTTGGCGCGGCGGGTGGCGTGCTCCGGGAGTCGACCGGCTTGCGTGGCGAGGCGGATGACGTACTCGGCAGTTCAACTGGCGTGCGTGGCGCGGCAGACGATGTACTCGGCGGGGCAACTGGCTTGCGCGGTGTGGCGGGCGGTGTACAGGGCGAGACCACAGACGTGCGTGGCGCGGCGGATGACGTAACCGGCGTGCCCGGCGCGGCAGACGACGTGTTCGGCCCCGGCGTGGCAGCCGACGTGTTCGGCGAGGCCACCGACATCCGTATGGTGCGCCTCGCCTCCCTCCGTTCCGCCGTCGGCAGTGTCTTCGAGGATCCCTTTCTCTTCTCCTGCTCCGTGCGCGACAACATCGCGCACGGCCGCGCCGACGCGACCGACGCCGAGGTGGAGGCGGCGGCGCGTGCCGCCGACGCCCACGGCTTCATCAGCGACCTGCCGGGCGGTTACGCGACCGAGGTCGGCGAACGCGGGATGGCGCTGTCGGGCGGTCAGCGGCAGCGCGTCGCCCTCGCGCGCGCCCTGATCACCGACCCGCGTGTCCTCGTCCTCGACGACGCGACGTCCGCCGTCGACCCGGCGACCGAAGCGGTCATCCAGGACGCGCTGCGCGGCGCCGCGGACGGCCGTACGACAGTCCTGATCGCCCACCGGCGCTCCACACTCGCCCTCGCGGACCGCATCGCCGTCCTCGACGGCGGCCGCCTCGTCGACCTCGGCACCGAGGCCGAACTCACCGAACGCTGCGCCCTGTTCCGCGAGCTGCTCGCCGGACCCAGCGGCAGCCTCGACGACCGCACCGGACCCGCGCCGGCCGCCGCGCAGGACGGCGTCACTCCCGACCTGTGGCCCGTGCCCCCGGCCACCCGCACCGGGAGCGGCGACGCCCCGGACGACAACCCGGGACTGGACGAACAGGCGTTGCGCTCCCCAGGTCCGCGCCCCACCCTGCGCCGGCTGCTGCGTCCCGTACGCGGACCGCTGTTGCTGGGGCTCGCGCTGCTCGCCGTGGACACCGCGGCCGGCGTCGCACTGCCGCTGCTCGTGCGGCACGGCCTCGACAACGGCGTGTCCGTCGACGAGGGCGCCGTGCTCGCGGTGTGTGTCCTGCTGGCGGCCGTCGCGGTCGGTATCAGCTGGGCCGCTCTGAACACGCAGGCCCGAGTCACCCGCCGGGCCGGGGAAAGCGTCCTCTACGGGCTCCGCGTACGCAGCTTCGCCCATCTCCAGCGCCTCGGCATGGACTTCTACGAGCGTGAGCGCGGCGGGCAGATCATGACCCGTGTCGTCAACGACATCGACGCCCTGTCCGCCTTCCTCCAGAACGGGCTGCTCACGTCCGTCGCCTCGCTGGCCACCATCACCGGCGCCGTGTGCGCCATGATCGCCGTCCACCCTCCACTGGCCCTGGCGGCACTCGCCCTGCTGCCGCTGATCCTCGTCGCCACCTATGTCTTCTGGCGGCTGTCGTCGGCCGCGTACGACGAGGCGCGCCGCCGCATCGGCGAAGTGAACTCCTCACTCCAGGAGAACGTCAGCGGACTGCGCACCTCGCAGGCGCAGGGCCGCGAGCGGGGCGCCGCACGTGACTTCGACCGGCTCTCCGACGCCTACCAGGCCTCGCGCCTGCGTGCCCAGCGCTACGCCTCCGTCTACTTCCCCAGCATCAACCTCACCGCCGAACTCTCCCGCGCCCTGGTCCTGTTGGTGGGTGCGCACCGGGTGGCCTCCGGTGACCTGTCGTCCGGCGTGCTGGTCGCGTTCATGCTCTACCTGGGTATGTTCTTCTCGCCCATCCAGCAGCTGTCCCTCACCTTCGACAGCTACCAGCAGGCCTCCGTCGGCCTGCGCCGCATCATCGAACTCCTGCGGATCACACCGTCCGTGCCCACCTCCCCGGACGAGGCCCCGCTGCCCGAGCGCCTGAGGGGCGAAGTCGAACTGCGGGGCGCGGGGCACACCTACGCGGGCGCCGAGCGGCCGTCCCTGCGCGGGGTCGACCTGCGCATCGCCGCCGGTGAGACGGTCGCCCTGGTCGGCACCACCGGCGCGGGCAAGTCCACCGTCGTCAAACTGCTCGCCCGCTTCTACGACCCCGACGAGGGCAGCGTCCTGGTCGACGGCACCGACGTGCGCCGCTGGCCCGTGTCCGGCTACCGCCGTCTCATCGGCTATGTCCCGCAGGAAGCCCACCTGTTCAGCGGCGACATCGCCGGCAACATCCGCTACGGCCGGCCCGCCGCGACCGACGCCGACGTGGAGGCGGCGGCCCGTGCCGTCGGTGCGCTCGACGTGATCGCCGCGCAGCCCTACGGTTTCCGGCAGCCCGTCGGCGAGGGCGGCAGGTCACTGTCCGCGGGCCAGCGCCAGCTGATCGCGCTCGCTCGCGCGGAACTCGTCGACCCCGCCGTGCTGTTGCTCGACGAGGCCACCGCCGCACTCGACCCGGCCACCGAGCAGGCCGTCGCCCGCGCCGGCGAACGCGCGGCCCACCGGCGTACCACCGTCGTCGTTGCCCACCGCATGTCGACCGCGGCCCGAGCCGACCGCATCGTCGTCCTGGACCACGGCCGTATCGCCGAACAGGGCACGCACGCCGAGCTGTTGGACGCGGATGGCGGGTACGCCCGGCTCTGGCGGCACGGGACCGCCGAGGTCGCCGACGAACCCGTCCAGTTCCGGAAGCCAACCGCCAAGACCACAGGAGTACGGCGGTGAGCGCCGCGACGACGTCCGCGCCCCCCAAGGAGGCGGACGGCAAGGAGGCGGACGGCAGAGAAGGGCGCCGCACCCGGGCCTCGGTGCGGGCGGCAGGCCTGCTGCTCGGGCTGGTGCTACTGGTCGCGGCGGTCGCGCTGTCGCTCGCCGTGGGCACCAAGCAGATACCGCTCGGCCAGGTGTGGTCGGGACTGTTCGCTCCCTCGGGCACCGAGAACGACGCGATCATCCGGGACCTCAGGCTGCCGCGCACCCTCATCGGGATCGCCGTCGGCGCGGCGCTCGGCATCGCGGGCGGCGTCATGCAGACCCTGACCCGCAATCCCCTCGCGGACCCCGGGCTGCTGGGCGTCAACGCGGGCGCGTCCGCCGCCGTCGTCACCGCGATCAGCGTGTTCGGCATCACCTCGTTCAGCGGATACCTGTGGTTCGCGCTCGCCGGTGCGGCCGTCGCCGCCACCGCCGTGAACGCGCTCGGCGGCGGCCGACTCGCCACCCCGGTCCGGCTCGCCCTCGCCGGAACGGCCATCAACGCGGCCCTCTTCGGCTACGTCAACGGCCTTCAACTGTGGGACCTGAGCGCCCTGGACGCCATGCGGCACTGGTCGGTGGGCACGCTCGCCAAACGCGACCCCCAACTCCTGCTCACCGTGCTGCCGTTGCTCGTGGCCGGCGCCCTGCTCGCCTTCGCGCTGGCCCGGCCGCTGGGCGCGCTCGCCCTGGGCGAGGACCACGCCCAGGCACTGGGCACCCGGGTGAGACGCGCGCGCGTGCTGTCGGTCGTCTCCATCACGCTGCTGTGCGGCGGCGCGACCGCCGTGTGCGGGCCGATCGGCTTCATCGGGCTGATGATCCCGCACGCGGCACGCGCGTTCGCCGGTCCCGACCCGCGCCGGCTGCTGCCGTACTGCGCGGTGCTCGCGCCGGTGCTGCTGCTCGTCTCGGACGTGATCGGTCGGGTCGTGGCGCCGCCGTCCGAGATCGAGGTCGACATCGTCACGTCGTTCCTCGGCGGGATTCTCTTCGTCCATCTGGTGCGGCAACGGAAGGTGGCCCAGTTGTGACCCTGATCGAGGACGAGCGGCGCCGGTCCGGGGCGGTCCGTTCGGACCTGCGGCGCGGTCTGCTCCGTACGGGCCACTGGTCACTGCGGTACGACACGCGGGCGCTGCTGGTCTGTCTCGGCATCGCCGTGCTGGCCGCGTGCGTGACGGTGCTCTCCATCGGCACCGGCACGTACCAGCTGTCGCCCGTTGAGGTCGTGCGCACCTTCGCCGGGAACGGCCCGCCCGGAGCCGAGTTCATCGTGCTCGATCTGCGGTTGCCGCGCGCCCTGGTGGCCCTCCTGGTGGGCTTCGCGATGGGCATGGCGGGCGCGGTGTTCCAGTCACTGACCCGCAACCCGCTCGGCAGCCCGGACATCATCGGGTTCGGCAACGGCGCCTCCGCGGGTGCGCTCGTCGCGATCATCATCCTCGACGCGGGGGCACCCCAGACGGCACTCGGCGCGGTGGGCGGTGGCTTCGCCACGGCGGCGGTGGTGTATCTGCTGGCGTGGAAGCGGGGTGTGCACGGCTATCGGCTCGTCCTCGTCGGCATCGGCGCGTCCGCGGTGCTCGGTTCGGCGACCAGCTTCCTCTACGTACGAGCCGAGATCGGCAAGGCGGCGCAGGCCGCGAGTTGGATGATCGGCTCGCTCAACGCCCGCGACTGGAACGAGGTCCGGATCGCCGCCCTCGGCCTGGTGGTCCTCGTCCCGGTCGTCCTGTTCTACGGGCGGCGGCTGACGATGCTGGAGATGGGCGACGACACCGCCGCCGCGCTCGGAGTGCCGCCCGAGCGCAGCCGCCTGCTGCTGCTGTGCGCGGGCACGGGGCTGACCGCGATGGCGGTCGCCGCCTGCGGACCCATCCCGTTCGTCGCGATGGCCGCGCCACAGCTGGCGCGCCGGGTGACCAGGGCAGCCGGCCCCAACGTCCTGCCGGCCGCGTGGATGGGCGCGCTCCTGGTCTCCGCCGCGGACCTGGCCACGCAGCGCGTAACCGGCTCCGCCATCCTGCCCGTCGGCGTGGTGACGGGCGTGGCCGGCGGCATCTTCCTTGGCTGGCTGCTGCTCCGGGAACGCCGCGACCACCGACTGTGAGACGCCGGGTGTCCGCGTGAAAATTCCTGAGCCCAACAGATGAGTTCGCTGTACGTTGAGCGTGCGCGCCGCGCCGGTCCGTAGCTCAAGTATCCGCAGTTCAGAAGACGTTTCGAGGCAACCCACCGTGTTCCTGACGATCACCGCCACCGGCACCCCAGAACGCCCAGCGACCGACCTCGGCTACCTGCTGCACAAGCATCCCGACAACGCGCAGGCGTTCTCGACGTCGTACGGCACGGCCCACGTCCTGTATCCCGAGGCGTCCGTCGAGCGGTGCACGGCCGCGCTGCTCCTTGAGGTCGACGCGGTCGCGCTGGTCCGGCGCGGCAAGGGCAAGGGCCGCGGCGGCGCACCCGACGCCGCGCTCGCGCAGTACGTCAACGACCGCCCGTACGCGGCCTCTTCGCTGCTCGCTGTCGCGCTGAGCGCGGTGTTCTCCAGCGCCATGAAGGGCCAGTGCAACGCCAGGCCCGAGCTGCCCGCGCGGCCCCTCCCGCTCCGTGTCGAGGTGCCCGCACTGCCCGCACGCGGCGGCGCGGACCTCGTACGGGGGCTGTTCGAGCCGCTGGGATGGACGGTGACGGTCGAGCCGGTGGCGCTGGACGCGGAGTTCCCCGCGTGGGGTGACTCGCGGTACGTATGCCTCGTACTGGAGTCGGCGCGGCTGACCCTGTCCGAGGCCCTGCGTCACCTCTACGTCCTTCTCCCGGTGCTCGACGACGCCAAGCACTACTGGGTCTCGTCCGACGAGGTCGACAAGCTGCTGCGGGCGGGCGAGGGCTGGCTGCCCGACCACCCGGAGCAGAAGCTGATCACCAGCCGCTATCTGTCGCGCCGCTGGTCGCTGACGCGCGAGGCGCTGGAGCGGCTGGAACTCGTACGGCTCGCCGAGGCCGACGACAGCGCGATCGAGGAGATCGACAACGCGGTTGCCGAGGAGACGGAGGCGGACGACGCCGAGAACTCCCAGGAGAAGTCCGTGTCCCTCGCCGTCCAGCGGCGGGACGCGATCCTCGCCGCACTGCACGCGTCCGGCGCGGCACGGGTGCTCGATCTCGGCTGTGGACAGGGCCAGTTGGTGCAGGCGCTGCTCAAGGACATGCGGTTCGACGAGATCGTCGGTGTCGACGTGTCGATGCGCGCGCTCACCGTCGCCTCGCGGCGGCTCAAGCTGGACAGCATGGGGGAGCGGCAGGCCGCACGTGTCAAGCTCATCCAGGGCTCGCTCGCGTACACCGACAAGAGGCTCAAGGGGTATGACGCCGCGGTGCTCAGCGAGGTCATCGAGCACCTCGACCTGCCCCGGCTGCCCGCCCTGGAGTACGCGGTGTTCGGCTCCGCACGCCCGAAGACCGTGCTCGTGACCACACCGAACGTCGAGTACAACGTCCGTTGGGAGACCCTCCCGGCCGGCCACTCCCGGCACGGCGACCACCGCTTCGAGTGGACGCGGGAGGAGTTCCGGGCCTGGGCGGAGCGAGTCGCCGGGCGGCACGGATACGGCGTGGAGTTCACGCCCGTCGGCCCCGACGACCCGGAAGTGGGGCCGCCGACCCAGATGGCCACGTTCTCGATGAACACAGCCACACCGACCACGAAGGAGGAGAAGGCAGCATGACCGAAACCAAGGGGCGCACCCTGCCCGTCACCGACCTCTCCCTCGTGGTCCTGGTCGGCGCGTCCGGCTCGGGCAAGTCCACCTTCGCCCGCAGGCACTTCAAGCCGACCGAGATCATCTCCAGCGACTTCTGCCGGGGCCTGGTCGCCGACGACGAGAACGACCAGAGCGCCAGCGGCGACGCCTTCGACGTGCTGCACTACATCGCGGGCAAGCGGCTCGCGGCGGGCCGGCGCACGGTCGTCGACGCGACGAACGTGCAGGAGGAGGGCCGCAAGCAGCTGATCGAACTCGCCAGGCAGTACGACGTGCTGCCCATCGCGATCGTGCTCGACGTGCCCGAGGAGGTCTGCGCCGAGCGCAACGCCGTACGCGTCGACCGCGCCGACATGCCGCGCCGCGTCATCCAGCGCCACACCCGCGAACTCCGCCGTTCCCTGCGGCACTTGGAGCGCGAGGGGTTCAGGAAGGTGCACATCCTGCGGGGTGTCGAGGAGGCCGAGAGCGCCGAGATCCGCACCGAGAAGCGGTACAACGACCTCACCCACCTCACCGGCCCGTTCGACATCATCGGCGACATCCACGGCTGCGCCTCTGAGTTGGAGACGCTGCTCGGCAAGCTCGGCTATGTCGACGGGGTGCACACGGAGGGACGTACGGCCGTCTTCGTCGGCGACCTCGTCGACCGCGGCCCGGACACTCCCGGCGTACTGCGCCGCGTGATGTCCATGGTCGGATCCGGCAACGCCCTGTGCGTGCCCGGCAACCACGAGAACAAGCTCGGCCGCCACCTCAAGGGCCGCAAGGTCCAGCACACGCACGGACTCGCCGAGACCATCGAGCAGTTGGCGAAGGAGAACGACGAATTCCGCGCGGGGGTAAGGGAGTTCGTCGACGGGCTCGTCAGCCACTACGTCCTGGACGGCGGACGCCTCGTCGTCTGCCACGCCGGTCTGCCCGAGAGGTACCACGGCCGTACGTCGGGCCGGGTGCGCTCGCACGCGCTGTACGGGGACACCACCGGCGAGACGGACGAGTTCGGGCTGCCGGTGCGGTACCCCTGGGCGGAGGACTACCGGGGCCGGGCGGCCGTGGTGTACGGCCACACCCCTGTCCCCACCGCCACCTGGCTGAACAACACCATCTGCCTCGACACCGGTGCCGTCTTCGGCGGCAAGCTCACCGCGCTGCGCTGGCCGGAGCGCGAGCTCGTCGACGTACCGGCGGAGCGGGTCTGGTACGAGCCGGCCAAGCCGCTCGCCTCCGAGGCGCCCGGCGGACACGAGGGGCGGCCGCTCGACCTCGCGGACGTGCACGGCCGGCGGGTCGTCGAGACGCGACACGCGGGCCGGGTGTCGGTCCGTGAGGAGAACGCGGCCGCGGCCCTGGAGGTCATGAGCCGCTTCGCCGTGGACCCGCGGCTGCTGCCGTACCTGCCGCCGACGATGGCACCGACCGCGACCTCGCACATCGAGGGCTACTTGGAGCACCCGGCCGAGGCCTTCGCGCAGTACAAGGAGGACGGGGTCGAGCGGGTCGTGTGCGAGGAGAAGCACATGGGTTCGCGTGCGGTGGTGCTGGTGTGCCGGGACGCGGAGGCCGCGGGGGAGAGGTTCGGGGTGCATGGCCCGACAGGTGCGCTGTACACGCGGACCGGGCGTCCCTTCTTCGACTCCGCCGAGGTGACGGAGGAGATCCTCGGGCGGGTGCGCGCCGCCATGGACGAGGCCGGACTGTGGGCGGAGCTGGAGACCGACTGGGTGCTGCTCGACGCCGAGTTGATGCCGTGGTCGCTGAAGGCGTCCGGGCTGCTGCGGACGCAGTACGCCGCTGTGGGCGCCGCGTCCGGGGCCGTGTTCCCCGGCGCGCTGGCCGCGCTCGAAGGGGCGGCCGCGCGAGGCGTCGACGTGCGGGACCTGCTGGACAAGCAGCGGGAACGGGCCGCCGACGCGGCGGCGTTCACCGACGCCTACCGGCGGTACTGCTGGACCACGGACGGACTGGAGGGCGTGCGGCTCGCTCCCTTCCAGATCCTCGCGGTCCAGGGGCGCAGCCTGGCAGGCCTCCCGCACGACGAGCAGCTCGCTCTGCTCGACCGCCTGGTCGAGCACGACGGGAGCGGGCTACTCCAGACGACCCGGCGGCTGTTCGTGGACACGGGGGACCCCGAGTCCGTGCGGGCGGGCGTCGACTGGTGGCTGGAGATGACCGGGCGCGGCGGCGAGGGCATGGTCGTCAAGCCGGTCGCCGCGTTGGTCCGCGGCGAGAAGGGACGGCTGGTGCAGCCCGGCATCAAGTGCCGGGGCCGGGAGTACCTGCGGATCATCTACGGACCCGAGTACACCCGCCCGGAGAACCTCGCCCGCCTGCGCGGCCGTTTCCTCAACCACAAGCGGTCCCTCGCGATCCGCGAGTACGCCCTGGGCCTCGAAGGCCTCGACCGCCTCGCGGAGGGCGAGCCGCTGTGGCGCGTCCACGAAGCGGTGTTCGGGGTACTGGCACTGGAGTCGGAGCCGGTGGACCCGAGACTGTGAGCAACAGACGCCGGCCGGCGCTGGAGATCTTCCAGCCCGGCCGGAGCTCTTTCAGCCCGCCCGGCGTTTGAGGGCGTGCCTGTGCCGTCCCGATCCCCACCCACCCGCGAGGGCGGCATTTCCAGCCCGTCCGGCGTTTGAGGACGAGCGCGTTCAGCGCGATGCGGGGGTCTGGGGGCGGCAGCCCCCAGGAAGCATGGGACGGGTAGGGGCGGAGGGGGCGAAAAAACGTCACCCCACCAGCCGCAACCTCGCCTCCGCCATCCCCAGGCGGATTGTCTGCCCCCAGGTCAGCTCCAGCGCATCCGCCTCCATCCCGTCCCCGAACGCGATGACCCGGTCGGATTCCACCGTGAGCCGGAGCCCCGCAGCGCCGCCGAGCTCGCCCGCCACCAGCGACGTCCCGGTGGCAGGCGAAGGCCACGCCTCGCGAACGAACCACAGCAGCCGCGGCTCCGTGGGCCCGGGCAACGGCACCCGACCACCCCTCTCCTCCCAAAGCGACCGCAGCCACCCCGTCGCCCCGGTCCCCGTCCCCACCAGCACTCCGGACGAGGCCTGGGGCTCGACGACACCCCTGTCGTCGTCGAGCCCCAGGCGGTACCGGACGGTCTGGTGCCCGGCCGCTCCGAGGTAGATCTCGTTCAGCGCCACCAGTCGCTGGGTGTCGTCGGCGACGGCCTCGACCATGGTGAGTTCGTCCGCCACCGCGCCCCGGGCCACCGCCGAGACGATCAACGCGCCCGCGTCGCCGACCCGATGCCGCACCAGCACCCCGGGATTGCGCCCGGGATCTGTGTCGATCCCCACAACGGGCTGGCCCGCCAGATACTTGGCGACGTTGGCGACAAGACCGTCCTGCCCGACGACGACCACGATGTCCTCGGGCGCGAACAGGAACCGGTCCAAGTCGGCGCGTTCCACCCGCGCTTGACGCCACGTCAGGGGGATGCCGGAGGCGACCTCGGCCAGCGCCCGCCGCGTCCGACGGCTCCGCTCCGCCACCTCCTCGATGTCCCGCCCCCGGGAGGAGAGCAAGAACGCCGCCTGCCCGTGCGTTCCGTGCCGGGCCACCAACTCCTCGTACTCCGTGGTGCGATGGACCAGCACGACCCGCGGCGCGAGACTCACGCCGAACCTTCCGAAGCCCCGCCGCCCAGCCGGGCGAGCAGCCCCGTCAGGACATCCGGCGACACGGTGACGCTGTCGATCCGCGGCAGGTTCTCGGCGAGCCGTGTCGCCGTCAGGGCGTGCAGCGTGGCGACCTCGACGTCCGCGTGCACCCGCAGCCAGGCGGCCTGCGCCTCGGCCCGGGCCGCGCCGAGCCCTCGCGCGGCCTCCGCCTCGGCCTTGGCGAGCCGCACGGCACGCGTGGCCTCCGCCTCCGCGAGGCGGACCGTCCGCGCCGCCTCCGCCGTGGCGCGCACCGCGTCCGCCGCCGCGAGCTCCTCCGCCTCGCGCCGCGCGTTGGTGCCCCGCTGGTCGACCAACTGCTCCTCGCGCCGGGCGAGTTCGATCTGGCTGGCGAGTTCGTTCTCGGCGATGGCGCGCTCCCGCTCGACCGCGACGGCCCGGCGTTCGTACGTCGCCTTGTCCGCGTCCTGCTGGATCTGCTCGCGGGCGGGGGTGCGCAGCGCCCGCTCCACCTCGGGCTCGGGGCGCAGCGCGACGACCCGTACGGCCACGATCTCGATCCCCGTCGCGGGCAGTCGGGGTTCCGCGGCGAGCCCGCCCGCTATCCGTTCCCGTACCGACGCGACGCCGTCCATCAGCGCGGCCGCCAGCGACGTACGGGCCAGCACGTCCAGCGCGTGTTGCTGGGCCGTCTCCGTCAGCAGCGACCCGAGCTGTTCAAGGGGCGCGCCACGCCACGCACCCGTGTCGGGGTCGATGGAAAAGTCGAGGCGGCCGGCCGCGAGCGCCGGATCGCTGATGCGGTAGGTGACGGTCGCCTGCACCGCCACGTCCTGGAAGTCGGACGTACGGGCGTGGAAGGTCATCGCCAACTCGCGGTCGTCGACCGGGACTTCGGAGAGTGCAGCGGTCAGCGACCGGTACCAGAAGCTGAGCCCGGGACCGTCGTGCACCAGGCTGCCCGACCGGTGGTGCCGGACATGGGCGGTCGGCGCTCCCCGCAGATGGCGCCAGCCGAGACGGCGGGTGATGTCGGCCATGGAAAACCCCCTTGTCGCTGAGTTGCCCAGCGGCCTCAGCGACCTTCGTCAGTCGTTCGTCAGTTGCTCAGCAGTTGCCTGCCAGTCGTTTTCGTCAACGCGACGATAATGGAGGGGCTCGGTTATCGTCAAGAGGACGAAATGAAACGGAGCGGGTCGGCGCGATCAGTGGGTGAACACGCGTCCGGATGGTCAGGATGGAGACATGGGATTCCATGTCGACTCCGAGGCCGGGCGGCTGCGCCGCGTCATCCTGCACCGGCCGGATCTTGAGCTCAAAAGGCTCACCCCCAGCAATAAGGACGCCCTGCTCTTCGACGACGTGCTCTGGGTGCGCCGGGCGCGCGCCGAGCACGACGGGTTCGCGGATGTGCTGCGCGATCGCGGGGTCACCGTCCATCTCTTCGGTGACCTGCTGACCGAGGCCCTGGAGATCCCGGCGGCCAGATCGCTCGTCCTGGACCGGGTCTTCGACGAGAAGGAGTACGGGCCACTCGCCACCGACCACCTCAGGGGCTCCTTCGAGGCCCTGCCCGCCCCGGATCTTGCCGCCGCGCTGGTCGGCGGCATGACCAAGCGGGAGTACCTGAACGCACACATGGAGCCGACCTCCGTGCGCTTTCATGTCATGGACCTCGACGACTTCCTGCTCGGCCCGCTGCCCAACCACCTCTTCACCCGGGACACCTCCGCCTGGATCTACGACGGGGTCTCCATCAACGCCATGCGCTGGCCGGCGCGGCAGCGCGAGACCGTGCACTTCGAGGCGATCTACCGGCACCATCCGCTCTTCCGCGACGAGACCTTCAACCTCTGGTCCGAGGGGCAGGCGGACTACCCCTCCACCATCGAGGGCGGAGACGTGCTCGTCATCGGCAACGGCGCGGTCCTCATCGGCATGAGCGAACGGACGACGCCCCAGGCCGTCGAGATGCTCGCGCACAAGCTGTTCGAGGCCGGGTCCGCGAGCACCATCGTGGCGCTCGACATGCCCAAGCGGCGGGCCTTCATGCACCTCGACACCGTGATGACGATGGTCGACGGCGACATCTTCACGCAGTACGCGGGCCTTGGCATGCTCCGCTCGTACACCATCGAACCGGGTGTGGGCGACAAGGAACTGAAGGTCACCGACCATCCCCCGGAGCACATGCACCGCGCGATCGCCGCTGCACTGGGCCTGAGCGAGATCCGTGTCCTCACCGCCACCCAGGACGTGCACGCGGCCGCGCGGGAGCAGTGGGACGACGGCTGCAACGTTCTCGCCGTCGAACCGGGGGTCGTGGTCGCCTACGAGCGGAACGCGACCACCAACACGCATCTGCGCAAGCAGGGCATCGAGGTGATCGAGATTCCGGGGAGTGAGCTGGGGCGGGGGAGGGGTGGGCCGCGCTGTATGAGCTGTCCGGTCGAGCGCGGGGCTGTATAGGAGTCCCGGGGCCGTATGGAAATCCTAGGGACCGTATAGAAATGCCGATCATCGTATAGAATTCCAAGGTCCCCTCTTCGTACCCGTCATTCTGGAGCGCTTTCATGGCGACAGTCCCGACCGCCCTCGCAGGCCGCCACTTCCTCAAGGAGCTGGATTTCACGGCAGAGGAGTTCCGCGGGCTGATCGAGCTGGCCGCCGAGCTGAAGGCGGCCAAGAAGGCCGGGACCGAGACCCAGCATCTGCGGGGCAGGAACATCGCGCTGATCTTCGAGAAGACCTCGACGCGTACGCGCTGCGCGTTCGAGGTCGCGGCGGCGGACCAGGGCGCCTCGACGACGTATCTCGACCCGTCCGGTTCGCAGATCGGTCACAAGGAGTCCGTGAAGGACACCGCGCGGGTGCTCGGGCGGATGTTCGACGCGATCGAGTACCGGGGTGACAGTCAGGCCGCCGTCGAGGAGCTCGCCGCGTACGCCGGTGTGCCCGTCTACAACGGCCTGACCGACGACTGGCACCCCACCCAGATGCTCGCCGACGTGCTCACGATGACGGAGCACAGCGACAAGCCGCTTGCCGAGATCGCCTTCGCCTACCTCGGCGACGCCCGCTTCAACATGGGCAACTCGTATCTGATCACCGGCGCGCTGCTCGGCATGGACGTCCGGATCGTCGCCCCGCAGGCGTACTGGCCCACCGACGAGACCGTCGCCCGGGCCCGCAAGCTCGCCGAGAGCGCCGGTGGCCGCATCACGCTCACGGAGGACGTCACCGAGGGAGTCGTGGGCGCCGATTTCGTCGCCACCGACATCTGGGTCTCCATGGGCGAGCCGAAGGAGGTGTGGGACGAGCGGATCGGCGCGCTGTCCCCGTACGCCGTGACGATGGACGTCCTGCGCGCCACCGGCAACCCGGACGTGAAGTTCCTGCACTGCCTCCCGGCCTTCCATGACCTGGGCACGAAGGTCGGGCGGGAGATCTACGAGAGCCATGGCCTGGAGTCGCTGGAGGTCACCGACGAGGTCTTCGAGTCGGCGCACTCGGTCGTCTTCGACGAGGCCGAGAACCGGCTGCACACGATCAAGGCGGTCCTGGTCGCGACGCTCGCCTGACCGGACGGGGGCCTGTTGCCGGGGTTACACCGTTCGTCGCTGCGGCGGTACGACGGGCAGCCTGAACCAGACCGCCTTGCCGGAGCCGGCCGGGCGGTGGCCGCAGGACGAGCTGAGGGTGCGGATCAGGAGGAGGCCGCGCCCGTGCTCCTGCCAGGGGTCGGGCTCGCGGGCCGGGTCGCAAACCGTGAGATCGCCGGGCGGCGCGGGGTCCCCATCGTGTACCTCGACCTGGCAGCCGGTCGGCAACAGTTCGACGACCAGCTCTATGGGACCGTCCCCCGCGGTGTGCTCCACGGCATTGGCGACCAGCTCAGCGGTGAGCAGTTCAGCGGTGTCGCTGTCGGCCGCGTTCTCCAGGTCGGCCAGCGCCGTACGGACCAGCGCACGGGCGACCGGCACTGCCGCGGCGGTGTGCGGCAGCGCGATGCGCCAGGAGGCGGGTGCGGGGGTGTCGGGCAAAAGGCGTCCGTTCATTGAGCAGGTTGTCCTGCTTTCAACTTTAGAAATAGTACGACTCGACCGGACAGAGGCTCCCGGCGGGCATGTCCCGGGACTTTCGGCCCGGCATGAGGCTGTGTACCCAGCTGAACGGTCCGCCTCCCGCGCGGTGCTCCCGCCGTTACGGGGCCATCGAGGATTTGTGACTCAGTGACGGGTTTGCCGCGCTTCTATCGCGCGCTCGTGACGGAAGCGACAGGAGGGGCATAGGTTGACGAGCTAGTGGGTCTGCTTCAGGCCCGCTCGGGTACATCGGCGAAAGCCGCACCCGCGTCCCGCAGCCGCTCGTGCAGTGCACGGAAGACGGCGGCGGAGCGGGCGCCCGGCCAGTCCTGGGGAAGCAGGGCGGCGGGCAGTCCCGGGTCGGTGTAGGGGAGATGCCGCCAGGAGTCCAGGGCGAGCAGATAGTCGCGGTACGCCTCCTCCGGCGGGGTGTCCGCGCGCCGCTCCCAGTCGTGCACCACGCGCGCGTGCTCGTCGAGGAACTCCTCGTGCTGCTTGGCGATCGAGGCCAGGTCCCACCAGCGGGCCACCGCGTCCGCCGTCGCGGCGAAGCCCAGATGCTCCCCGCGGAACAGGTCCACGTACGGGTCGAGCCGCAGCCGCTCCAAAGTGTGCCGCGCCTCTTCGTAGAGCCGTGCCGGGGCGAGCCACACCCCGGGGGCGGCCGTTCCGAAACCCAGACCGGCGAGGCGCGAGCGCAGCACATGCCGCTTCTGCCGCTCTGACTCGGGAACGGAGAAGACGGCGAGCACCCAGCCGTCGTCCGCGGGAGGAACCGCCCCGTACACCCGCCGGTCGCCGTCGCCGAGCAGTTGCCGTGCGTCCGACGACAGCGCGTATCCGGCCGCCCCCGCCGCCGTACGCACCGGTTCCAGCAGGCCGCGGCGCTTGAGCCGGGACACCGACGACCGTACGGAGGGTGCGTCGACGCCGACCGCGGCGAGGAGTCTGATCAGCTCGGACACCGGCACGGGGCCGGGCATGAAACGGCCGTAGGCGCCGTAGAACGTGACGATGAGGGACCGGGGGGCGTGTTGCTCTGACACGTTGATCACTCTAGTCCGCGAAGATCACTTGGGATCGCCGCCCATGGACCTGGCCCGGCTCGACGGACTCGCGGTGCTGCCCTGGGCCTGTGACCGGTTGGCCGCGGACGGACTCAGGCGGCGACGGCCAGCTGCTCGACGAACGCCCGGCGCGGAGCGATCACGCTGCCGTCGGGGTGCAGTTCGCCGCTGTCGTCGAAGACGATCGCGCCGTCGCACAGGAGGTTCCAGCCCTGCTCGGGGTGGGCCGCCACGATGTGCGGGGCGTTGCTGTCCACGGACGGGGACGAAGGCTGGTGGGAACACATGGCGCACCTCCACGTCGTATGCGATGAGTGCCGACGGCGTCGTCGCCGTCCTCGCATACCTAGACCATGCTCGCGCGGCGAACTCATCGGAACAGCCGGTCGTGAAGCGTGACAACACGCGGACAACACTTGGACGTCCCCAAGACGGACGGCGCCAACTCGCCACCAAAGGGGTGATGATCGGCCGCCTCCGGGTGCCGGACGCCGCCCTCGGGGCCCAGGACCGGTACCTGTGGAGCGCTCTTTCAGACACCCGCTTTTCCGGCCCCCGCTCCAGGAGGTATTCCCATGTCCGTGCGCCAGGCCCTCGGCGCGGCTGCCGCCGCCGCGCTGCTCCTGTCCGTCGCCCCGTCCGCCGTCGCCCTGTCAGGACCGTACGACCAGGTCACCGTCGACCCGACCGGTCAGGTCGCGGCCGACGGAACCGTCAGCCTCTCGGGCACCTACCGCTGTCTGAGCAGTACCGGCCCCGTGTTCGTGTCCTCGTCGGTCTCGCAGGGCGACCCCCAGGTGCGCCACGGCATCGGCGGCACCGCGGCGGTCTGCGACGGCGCGGTACACCCCTGGACCAACTCGGAGAAGCGCACGCCGGGGACCCTCGCTCCGGGCGCCGCCCATGTCGAGGTCACCCTGATGGAGCTGCGCCCCGGCGCGGGCGGCCTGCCGCTGCCGACCTTCCACGCGAGGCAGCAGGAGGACATCTCCCTCACCGAAAGCTGAGCACGGTCCTGGTGCCGCGGCCGGCGAGCAGTGCGGCAGGGGCGACCCTGCCGCACTGCTCGCCGGCCACCGGCAGGGCCGGAGGGACGGGAGCTCAGTCGCCCAGGCGCGCGGCGATCCCGTCGAGCACCGAATCGAGGCCTGTCTCGAACTGCCACTTCAGGTCGTCCTTGCGGCTCGCCTCACCGAGGTAGCGCGCGAACGTCGGGTAGCGGCCGGTGCCCATCAGCCACGTCATACGCGGTGCCAGACCGGTGCGCGCCTCGTTCCCGCTGGACCAGCCCTGTTCCCGCAGCAGCTCGGTGCGGCCGATCTCGAAACCGACGGCGCCCTGCACATAGGAATCGACGGTGCGTACGACCGCCATCATCGTGTCGGCGTCCAGGTCGAGCCCGTCCAGTGCGGCCAGGGCCCGCTCGGGAACGGCCAGTTGGTTCGGGGTCAGCGTGAACACCGCCGTGCGGGTTACCCAGGGATGCCCGAGAAGCACGGTCCGGGTGCGCAGGGCGAGCTCCCGCATGACCTCCCGCCAGCCCTTGGCTTCCGAGGGCAGCGTCAGCTCGCCGTAGACGTGGTCGACCATCAGCTCGAGCAGCTCGTCCTTGCCGGACACATAGCGGTACGCCGCCATCGGTGCGACGCCCAGATCGGCCGCGAGGCGCCGCATGGTGACGGCGTCGAGGCCTTCCGTGTCGGCGATCGACACGGCGGCCGTGGCGATGCGCTGCGGGGTGAGCGTGGAGCGAGGGGCGGGCGCGGGCCGGTTGAGGCGTTCCCACAGGAAGACGCTCTCCTTGGGCTCGGACGGCTCCGGCGTCACCTGACTCTCCTCTTTCCTCCGAGTGGCCATGGATGAGGACTCCCTCCGGTGCCGGGTTTGTGTACAACGTAACAGCGGTGGACAGTGTACGCACGCTTGTGTACGTTGTATCTGTAGCGATACGCCGTACACATCCAGGAGTTCCACATGAGTGACGTGAACGACAGCCCTCTGCGGGTGGCAGCCCTCGTCGGCAGCACCAGGGACGGACGCTTCGGGCCGGTCGTGGCCGACTGGCTGAAGGACCGGATCGCCCAGCGCGACGACATGGAGGTCGACATCATCGACCTGGTCGAGACGCCCCTGCCGACCGTCATGCCGGCCTTTGGACAGCAACTCCCGGGCGAGGAAATGGCGTTGCTCGGCGCGGTCACCCCGCGCCTGGCGGTCGCCGATGCCTTCGTCATCATCACGCCGGAGTACAACCACAGTTATCCGGCGGCGCTGAAGAACGCGATCGACTGGCACAACCCGCAGTGGCATGCCAAGCCCGTCGCCTTCGTCTCGTACGGCGGCATCTCCGGCGGCCTGCGCGCGGTCGAGCACCTGCGGCCCGTGCTGGCCGAAGTGCACGCCACGACGATCCGCAACACGGTCAGTTTTCACAACTACGGTGACAAGTTCGACCCGAACGGCGTGCCCCTCGACCCGGAGTGCGAGGTCGCGGTCAAGGCACTGCTCGACCAACTGGCCTGGTGGGGACAGGCACTTCGGGTCGCCCGGGCCGCCCGCCCGTACACCGGCTGAAGTGAGACACGGCCATGACCAGTGATACGTCGGCCGCGCCCACGCGGGCCCCCTCGACCCTGCCCTACCTGGGCGTCTTCGGACTCATGCTCGGCATCTTCCTGGCCACCCTCGACGGACAGATCGTCAGCATCGCGCTGCCGACCATCGTCGGCGACCTCGGCGGACTCGACCACTTCTCCTGGTCCGTCACGTCGTACATGCTCACCATGGCCGCCACCACCCCGATCTGGGGCAAACTCGGTGACCTCAAGGGCCGCAAGGGCGCCTACATGTGCTCCGTGCTGCTCTTCCTGGTCGGCACCGTGCTGTGCGGGCTCGCCCAGGACATGGCACAGCTCATCGCCTTCCGCGCCCTCCAGGGCCTCGGCGCCGGTGGGCTCATGGTCGGCGCGCTGTCGGTCATCGGCGTGCTGGTCCCGGCGCACGAGCGCGGCCGCGTCCAGTCGATGGTCGGCGTGATGCTGCCGGTCGCCTTCGTCGGTGGACCGCTGCTCGGCGGCTTCATCACCGACGCCCTCGACTGGCGCTGGGCGTTCTACGTCAACGTGCCCTTCGGTGTCGTCGCGCTGCTCGCGGTCGCCAAGGGGGTCCGGCTGCCGAAGGAGCGCTCCGGGGGACGGATCGACTATCCCGGTACGGCGCTGCTGACCACCGCCATCCTGGCGCTCACCCTGCTGGCCGGCTGGGCCGGCACCCGCTACGCCTGGGGATCGGCGCAGATCGCGCTGCTCGCCGTGGTCGCGGCCGTGGCCCTTGCCGGGTTCGTCCGGGTGGAACAGCGGGCGGCGGAACCCGTCATCCCGCCGCGGCTGTTCCGCAACCGCGACTTCGCCCTGGCCCAGCTGCTCAGCTTCCTTGCCGGCGCCGTGCTGGTCTCGGTGGTCAACTACCTTCCCCAGTACCTGCAGTTCGTCCAGGGCTCCACCTCCACCGTCAGCGGCCTGCAGATCCTGCCCCTGATGCTGGGCATGCTGGCGGCGCAGCTGATCACCGGACGGCTGGCGGACCGGGGCGGACCGGACCGGGCGATTGCGATCACCGGCGGTGCCGTCACGGTCACCGGCGCGCTGCTGCTGCTCCTGCTTGACACGGACACCCCGGTGTTCGCCGCCTCGGCTCTCACTCTGGTGCTCGGTATCGGCGTCGGCATCCTGATGCAGAGCACGCTGCTGACCACGATGAACACGGCACCCCCGCGCGACATGGGCGCCGCCACCGGAACGGTCACCCTGGTGCGCACCATCGGCGGCTCACTCGGTGTCGCCGCACTGGGCGCCGTGCACCTCGGGCGGATGACGGGCGAACTCAGCGACCGGCTCGGCGAGCGAACCGCCGAACAGCTCGCCTCCGGCGGCGAGTTGACCCCGTCCTCGGTCGAAGGGATGTCCGCGCGACTGCGCGGTGTCGTCCAGGAAGCGTTCACCAGCGGACTGCACGGCGTCCTCATCGGCACCGCCCTGCTCTCCGCCGCCGCCTTCGCCGTCGCCTGGTTCGTCCAGGGGACCCCGGCCCCCAAGTCACCCGGGCCGAACGGGAGTTCGCCGCGCGCCCAGATCCCCGCGACGTCCGCGGACTGACACCTCCGGTCTGCTCCCGTAAAGCGCCTGTGCCCCGCGCCCGGCGCCCGACCGAAAGGCAGTCCCTGGCACTGCTCGGCTTCGAGCTCGCCCGCGGACTCCTCCCTCGCACAAACGCCGCGGTCGAGTCTGCGCCCCGACGAAAGGGAACGCGGACTCGACCGCGGACTGAACTGAGCGTCAGACCGGGGACTTTCAGCCGGTGATCTTGAATGTGGCCGCTGAGTCGTTCTGGGTCGCGACCTGCCCCGGGAACAGATTCGTCACCGTGTTACCCGCGAAGGTGCCGGTGCCGGTGACTCCGGCGGGGATCCAGATCCCCTGCTTCGCCGGACGGTTGATCGTGTTGTTGGCCAGCGTCAGGTTGACGCGTGTCTTGTCGACGTAGAGGCCCGCACGCAGGGCCCCGTTCAGGATGTTGTCCGTCATGGTGACGTTCGAGTAAGCGGTCGGGAACAGCGAGGTGCTGGACGGAGAGCTGATCCGCACGCCGTGCCGGGTGCCGTTCCAGCCGCCGCCGCCGTTCAGGACATTCCCAGTGACCGTGAGGGAGGCCAAGGGGTTCCCCGTGTCGCCGAACACGCCGATGTCCAGGGCGCTGTTCGATGACACGCTGTTGACCAGGTTGTTGCTCACCACGATGTTCTGACCGCCGGCGACCCGAATGCCGTTGGCCCACCAAGGGGCGATCGCGGTGTTGTTGATGATCGTCGTACCGGTCACCTGGGGGTTCGTGCCGCTGGCTCCGGCGTCGGAGTACGTGGCGAAGGAGTCGTCACCTGTGTTCCGGGCGAAGTTGTTCCGGACCGTGATGTTCTTGCCGAGCTTGTCCGGATTCGACGCGTTGCCGTTGTTGACGTTGAAACCGTCACCGTAGGTGTCCGCTGTCCGGCTGTTCTGGATGATGCCGTTGGTCCCCGACAGCCAGTTGGCGTCGATGTGGCGCGTCCAGATCCGGTCGACCAGCCAGCCGCCGGCACCACTGGCGTTGATTCCGTAGTCCGAACCACCGGTGCCACCGACTACCCGCCAGATCGCGTTGGTATCGATCTGCACGTCCGTCAGCGTGGTGCCCGAGCCCACCAGGATCTGCGAACGCCACCCGGCCGGGGTCGGGAGAGGGACCTTCCGGTAGATGGTGGTATACCACATGCCGGCGCCCTGCACCTTCACGCCGGTGAAGTTCAACGCCGTGGCCGTCAGGCTGTTCGTCAGGTACTTACCCGACGGGATCCACACGGACTTTCCCTGCGTTTTGGCGGCGTTCACCGTGTTCTGGATCGCGACCGTCGAATCCTTCACGAAGGTGGGGTCCGCGCCGTAGGTGACGACGGAGAGCGAGTTGGCCGGCTGGGCAAGCGCGGCCCCGACGCTCTCCAGATCGACGGAATCGATGTCGTAGACGGCAGCCGTGTTGGCGGCGTCCTTCTGGAGTTTGATCGTGCTGCCCGCCGCGATGGGAGCACCCGTGACCCAGACGGGGAATTCGTTGTAGAAGCGGTAGGGCGACCCGCCGGCGTTGGGGTCGTCCGGATTGGTGGTCGCGTCACGGTAGTTCCACGCCTGCTTGGAGCTCAGTGAGATCGCCTGGCGATATACGCCGTTCACGTACAGGTTCAGCGACGCGGTGATGCCGCCGCCCGCCGCCGCGTCCGGAATCGAGGCGCGGACCACGAGGGTATTGGCGCTCTTGCCCGTGTTGTTCGATATTGTCACCGAAGCGCCGGTGGCCTTCAGTTCGACCAGTGAGTAGCCCGAGGCTTCTGTCTCCAGGGACGCCGCGGTCGGTGCCGCCGCTCCCGGGGTGAGGGAACGGAGGGTGGCGCCGCCGGCACGCGTCCCGGTTTCGGCCTCGACCGTGGCGAAGGGTGTTGTGGCACCAGCCGCTGCGGCAACCGCCTCGGCATCAGCCCCCGTAGTCACTGCCGCGTGGCCTTCGGTGCCCGCGGCGTGACCTTCCGTGCCCGGAAGAACGAACAGAGTGCCGGCGACAAGCATGGCGATACCAGGAAGCCACATGGAGGCTCGTCGGACTTTCCTGTGCATATTTCACCTCTTGGTGGGGTCAGCGACAGAGCGGTCGACGCGCCGAGAGACAAGTGCGGCTCATCTGTCGGAGGTCTGACGCGTTGTCGATGAAGGTGCCGATGAAGGTGTAGAAGTCGTTATGCCGCGCCAAGTCCTGCAATGTGCAGACATGTTCGTGCATGTTTCGACATGCCGAGCATCTTTGTTCAGGGTGGGGGGAGAGGCAGGTACGGCTGATGGCGCGGCCGCGCCGCCATGTAAATCCATCAAGTTGCGTTAGTCAATGCGTCTGACGGCTTGAATGTAGGGCGCGGCGAACGGGACTTGTGGTTCGCGACAAACGGGGCGGTTCGCTGTCGGATGTCCGTTTCCGGGTTCGGGTCGGGGTGAGGCTGCGAGGGCAGGGATACATGGTGGGGGCCGGTGGCGGGGCTCGGAGCGGGCCCGATCGGGCTTCCGGGCGCGCTCCGGGCGGCCGGGTGCCGCACCTCGTCGCGGCCGGCCGGTCTGTGGTTGACCGATGGCTGGTCTTCGCGGTTGCCGCCACTTGTCCGGCTCGTGGTGAAGCGAGGCTCAGGTCGCTTCGTTCCAGAGTTCATCCAGCATATTGACAAACTCCGGAACCGGTTCATAAGTTCGCTTGGGCACTTGTGCGACAACGCCCGAGCAGCGGTAATTCCAGGATCGGCCGACCTGTTGGCCGACACCACTCCACCCCGACCGTCGCGCACTGCAGCGCGGCGCCGATGGGAGCGTGCAATCACCTTGACCACTGATATCCGGCGGGCGCTCGTCGTCCGCGGAGGTTGGGACGGGCATCAGCCCGTGGCGATCAGCGACGAATTCGTCCCGTTCCTCAAGGAACAGGGATTCACCGTCGAGACCTCAGAGGACCTCGCGGTGTACGAGGACACGGAGCGTCTGGCCGCCACCGACCTGATCGTGCAGTGCTGGACGATGGGGACCATCACCCGCGAGCAGAGCGCCAATCTCGCCGCCGCGGTGCGCGCGGGCACCGGGCTGGCCGGCTGGCACGGCGGCATCGTCGACTGCTTCCACGATCACGGCTACCACCTGCTGACGGGCGGCAAGTTCGTGATGCACCCGCCGGGCTTCCACGACCACACCGTGCATGTGCTGCCCGAGCGCGCCGACCATCCCGTCGTCGCGGGACTCGACGACTTCGCCGTTCATACCGAGCAGTACTGGGTGCTCACCGACCCGCACATCGAGGTCCTTGCCACCACCACCTTCCCGCCCGACGAACTGCGCGACCTGCCCGCGGTGATGCCCGCCGTGTGGACCAGGACCTGGGGTGCCGGCCGGGTATTCGTCTCGACCATCGGGCACAAGCCCGACGACTTCGACGTGCCGGAGGTCCGCACGTTGACCGAAAGGGGACTGCTGTGGGCGAGCCGCTGAAGCCTTTGAACATCGGCATCGTGGGCGCGGGAAAGATCAGCGGCGCCTACCTCTCGACGCTGGAGCGTCTGACGTCCGTGCGGATGACCGCGGTCACCGACCTCGACAGGAGCCGCGCGCAGTCCATCGCCGTGCAGGCCGGGGAAGAGGTGGCCGTGGTGCCGTCCGTGGCCGCCCTGGTGGCCAGGGACGACGTGGACACCGTCCTCAACCTCACGATTCCCGCCGCGCACGCGGACGTCGCCCTGGAGGCGCTCGGCGCGGGCAAACACGTATACGGCGAGAAGCCCCTCGCGACCAACCGCAAGGAAGCCGAAGCCGTGCTGGCGGCGGCGCGCGAGGCGGGACTGCGGGTCGGCTGCGCACCCGACACCGTCCTCGGCACCGGAACCCAGACCGCGCGCAAGGCCGTCGACGACGGTCTGATCGGCAGGCCGGTCGCGGCCACCGCCTTCATGACCAGCGCGGGTCACGAGAAGTGGCACCCGGACCCGGAGTTCTACTACCGGCCGGGCGGCGGCCCGCTGCTCGACATGGGGCCCTACTACCTCTCGGCCCTGGTCCATCTGCTGGGCCCGGTGGTCCGGGTGACCGGAGCGTCCTCCCGACCGCGTGCGCAGCGGACGATCGGCAGCGGTCCCCGTGCGGGGCACACCTTCCCGGTGGAGGTGGACACCCACATCACCGGCGTCCTGGAGCACGCGGGCGGAGCCCTGTCCACCCTGGTCATGAGCTTCGACATCCGCGCCGCGCGGCTGCCGCGCATCGAGGTGCACGGCACCGCCGCCTCGCTGTCCGTGCCCGACCCGAACGGCTTCGACGGTCCTGTCGAGATCCACCACGGTGACGGCTGGGAAACGCTGCCGGTGTCGGCCGGCTATCCGGACGCGGGGCGCGGCGTCGGCCTCGCCGACCTGGCCGAGGCCCTGTCCGCCGGGCGTCCGCACCGAGCATCGGCCGAACTCGCCGCCCACGTCCTGGACATCATGCTCACCCTCATGGACGCGGCGGACCAGGGACGCGCACTCCCGGTGACCACCACCTGCGAGCGCCCGGCCCCGGTGGCCCGGGCCGACCGCTGATCGTCACCGTCCGACGCCCCCGCCGACCCTCCACCGGCGCATGCCGCGGGAACGCGCATGCTCGCAGGAACAGGAGAAGTACCTCATGCACGACGACCGGAACCTGGTCGAAGCCCGCCTGGAGCGCGTCCTCAGGGAACGCATCCGCCCAGCCGTCCACCCCGAGTCGACACCGCTTGCCGTGGAGATCTGGTCCACCCCGGGCGAACCCGTGCCCGTGGCCGAGGGACTGGCAGCACCGACCCGCCCCATCGCCCCGGGTACCCCATGGGGCACACCATGGGGGACCAGCTGGTTCAAGGTCACGGGCACGGTTCCCGCCGAGTGGTCGGGCCGTACCGTCGAGGCCGTACTCGACCTCGGCTTCACCCCGCGCACCCCGGGCTTCCAGTGCGAGGGCCTCGTCTACCGATCCGACGGCACCCCGGTCAAGGGACTCCACCCGCGCAACGCGTACGTCCGCGTCGGGTCACCGGTGGCCGGCGGGGAGCAGGTTCACTGGCACGTCGAGGCCGCCTCCAACCCCGACCTCGACGCGAGCGGGGCGCCGTTCCAGCCGACCCTGATGGGCGACAAGGCGACCGCCGGCGACGCGCCCCAATACGTGCTGGGACAGATGCGGTTGGCCGTCTTCGACGAGACGGTGTGGAACCTGGCCATGGACCTCGAAGTCCTCGGCGAGCTGATGCACGAGCTGCCCCTCGAAGGCGGGCGCCGCTGGGAGATCCTGCGCGCGGTCGGCCGGGCGCTGGACGCCGTGGACCTCCAGGACGTGAACGGCACGGCGCAGGCCGCCCGGGACGAACTGGCCGGTGTGCTCGCCACGCCCGCCGCGTCCGCGGCCCACCACATCAGCGCCGTCGGCCACGCACACATCGACTCGGCATGGCTGTGGCCGCTGCGCGAGACGGTACGCAAGGTCGCCCGGACCGCGTCGAACATGACGGCCCTGCTGGAGGACGAGCCCGACTTCGTCTTCGCCATGTCACAGGCCCAGCAGTACGCGTGGATCAAGGAGCACCGGCCCGAGGTGTACGCCCGGGTCAAGAAGGCGGTCGCGGACGGCAGGTTCGTGCCCGTGGGCGGGATGTGGGTGGAGTCCGACACCAACATGCCGGGGTCGGAGGCGATGGCCCGTCAGTTCGTTTTCGGCAAGCGGTTCTTCCTGGAAGAGTTCGGGATCGAGAACGACGAGGCCTGGCTGCCCGACACCTTCGGCTTCGCCGCGGGCCTGCCGCAGATCATCAGGGCGGCCGGAGCCAAGCGGTTGCTCACCCAGAAGATCTCGTGGAGCCGGACCAACAAGTTCCCGCACCACACGTTCAACTGGGAGGGCATCGACGGCACCCGTGTCTTCACCCATTTCCCGCCCGTCGACTCGTACAACTGCGAAATGACAGGGCGTCAGATCGCGCACGCGGCAAGCAACTTCAAGGAGAAGGGCGTCGCCAGCCGATCCCTCGCGCCGACCGGATACGGCGACGGCGGAGGCGGCACCACGCGCGAGATGGTCGCCAAAGCGGCCCGGATGCGCAGCCTGGAGGGTGCGCCGACCGTCGAGTGGGAGGCCCCGGCCGACTTCTTCGCCAAGGCCGAGGCCGAATACCCCGACCCGCCCGTGTGGGTCGGCGAGCTCTACCTCGAACTGCACCGCGCCACGCTCACCAGCCAGGCGCAGACCAAGCGGGGCAACCGGCGCAGCGAGTCCCTGCTGACTGAGGCCGAGCTCTGGGCCACCACGGCGGCGGTGCGCACCGGCACGCCCTACCCCTACGAGGAGCTCGACCGGATCTGGAAGACGGTGCTGCTGCACCAGTTCCACGACATCCTGCCCGGCTCCTCCATCGCCTGGGTGCACCGCGAGGCGCGCGAGACCTACGCACGGCTGGCCGAAGAGCTCGAGGGCATCATCGCGGGTGCACAGCGTGCGCTCGCCGGTGACGCGTCGGGCAGCACCGAGCTGGTGTTCAACTCGGCTCCGCACACCCGCCGTGATGTCCCGGCCGGGGGCGCCACGGCCCGGGCCGCCGAGGATGATGCGGTGATCGCCGTCCCTCGTGAAGGAGGCGGATACGTCCTGGACAACGGCCTGTTGCGGGTCGAGATCGACGGACGAGGCCTGGTGGTCTCCGCGTACGACCTGGCCGCGGAACGGGAGGCGATCGCGCCGGGGCAGGCGGCCAACCTCCTCCAGCTCCATCCCGATTTCCCCAACCAGTGGGACGCGTGGGACGTCGACGCCTTCTACCGGAACGTGGGCACCGACCTCACCGACGTCGCCGAACTGGCCCTCGAAGGCACCGCGGTGCGCGTTGAGCGGGTCTTCGGCGGCTCCCGGGTCAGTCAGCTCCTGTCGCTGCCGGCGGACGCCAAGCGGCTCGACATCGACACCGAGGTGGACTGGCACGAGAGGGAGCGCTTCCTGAAGCTGGCCTTCCCACTGGACGTGAAGGCCGATCGGTACGCCTCCGAGACGCAGTTCGGGCACGCGTACCGGCCCACCCACCAGAACACGAGCTGGGAGTGGGCCAAGTTCGAGGCCTGCAACCACCGCTTCGTGCACGTCGACGAGCCGGGCTGGGGCGTCGCGGTCGTCAACGACGCGACCTACGGTCACGACGTGACCCGCTCGGTACGGACCGGTGCCGACGCCGGCACGACGACCACCGTACGGGCGTCGCTGCTGCGCGCTCCTCGCTACCCTGATCCGGAGACCGACCAGGGCGTCCACCGGTTCCGGCACGCGCTGGTGCCGGGCGCGACGATCGGCGACGCGGTCCGCGAGGGGCACCGGGCGAACCTGCCCGAGCGCCGGGTCTCCGGGACCGTCGGCGAGGTGGCGCCGCTGGTGACCGTGGACAACGACGCCGTCGTGGTGAGCGCGGTCAAGCCGGCCGACGATCGCAGCGGCGACCTGGTGGTGCGCGTCTACGAGGCACATGGCGGACGCGCCCGTGGCACGGTCCGCGCCGACGGTTTCGCCGCCGGGCGGGCCGTCCTGACGGACCTGCTGGAACGCCCGCTGGCGGACGCCGAGCGACCCAGGGAGGTGGACGGTGGTGTCGTACTGGCTCTGAGGCCCTTCCAGATGGTGACTCTGCGCCTCCCGCGAGCCTGACGACACCACCCCGCACCACACGACACACGGGCGCGGGCGGCGCCCCTGTCACCACGTGCCCGTGCCTTCGGCCCGACCGGGTTCGGCTTGCGCCGGACCCGGTTCCCACCCGCACGGATCGAAAGAGGACCACGCCGCATGACAGACCGCCCCGACCGCAGCGACCCGCTCAACGCGGTGTGCGTCCTGGACCCCGCCGTAGCCGATCAGGTGCTCCCCGCAGAGCTGCGCCGACAGCTCTCCGCGCTTGTCCGGCTCGCCCCCGATCAGGAGCCGCCCTCTCCGCCGGGCACGTTCCCCGCCGCGTTCGCCGAGGCGGAGATCCTGGTCAGCGGCTGGGGCTGCCCCCGCCTCACGGCCGACGTGCTGGCGCGCGCACCCCGCCTGCGCGCCGTGATGCACGCTGCCGGCAGCGTCAAGTCGCTGGTGAGCGACGCGGTGTGGGAACGCGGCATCGTCGTGTCGTCGGCAGCCGATGCCAACGCAGGCCCTGTCGTCTCCTACACGCTGGCCCTCATCACGCTCGCCGCGCGGCGCACCCTGACCATGGCGGCCGGCTACAGAGACGGCTGGCCGGCGTTCGGCAGCCGTTCGGGCGCCGACGGCAGCACAGTGGGCATCGTCGGCGCCTCGCGCATCGGCCGCGGTGTGCTGGCCGGACTGCGCCGGTCCGACGCGGGCCACCGACTGCTGCTGAGCGACCCGTACGTGACCGACGAGGAGGCACGCCGACTGGGCGCGGAGCGGGTGGAACTCGCCGAGCTTTGCCATCGATCGGCAATCGTGAGCGTCCATGCGCCGCTCCTGCCCGAGACGACCGGCCTGCTGGACGCCGGGATGCTGGGGCTCATCCCTGACGGTGGTGCGCTCATCAACACCGCTCGGGGCGCCATCGTCGACACGGCGGCCCTGGCCCGTGAATGTGCGGGCGGCCGTCTTGAGGCGTACCTCGATGTGACCGACCCTGAACCCCTGCCGCCCGGCCACCCGCTCCTGTCGATGCCCAATGTGCTGGTCACGCCGCACATCGCCGGTGCCCAGGGGCGTGAGACAGAAAGGCTCGGACAGTACGCGGTCGCGGAGGTCGCGCGATGGGTGGCGGGTGAGCCGCTGCTCGGCGAGGTCACCCGGCAGGCACTCACACACCTGGCCTGACCGAGCCGCACGCAGCCGGTCGGGTGCGGACTGCTGCCCCACACCACTGACCGATCACCGCCCTGACCGCATTCCCTCGTGGTCAGGGCGGTATCCGTGCTTTCTCGCAGAGGCTCAACTCGGCGGTCTGCACAAGCGCTTACTGTCTGCGGAGGCGGATCCCGACCACACAGGAATGACGCCGCGAGAATTTACCTGTCGGAAGCATTGACGTTAGCCAATCGATTGGATTTACATACTCGTGCCGGTTCCCGGGGGGTGGCCGGACAACGCCCGTCCAATGGCGAAAGGGCTTCCCGTCATGACAACGCTTCAACATCCGGCCGCTCGTCCGGCCGAGGAGGGCGGGCCGCCGGGCAAGGGCCGTCCGCGGTCACCGCGTCCGCGCCGCCGCCGCGACATGGCCCTGTTCTGGTTCCTGATACCGGGAATCGTGGTGCTGCTGCTGTTCCAGTACCTCCCGCTGCTCGGCAACGTCATCGCGTTCCAGGACTACCAGCCCTACATCGGCATCATGCACAGCCCGTGGAGCGGGCTGAAGAACTTCGACGTCCTGTTCAACGGCGACGAGCAGTTCCTGCACGCGCTGGTCAACACCCTCGAACTCACCCTGATCCAGGTCGTGTTCGTCTTCCCCGCACCGATCCTCCTCGCGCTCGCCCTCAACAGTCTGGTCAGTGAACGCGTCAAGAGGTGGGTACAGAACGTGCTGTACCTGCCGCACTTCCTGTCCTGGGTGGTCGTCGTCTCCCTGTTCCAGCAGCTGCTGGGCGGCAGCGGCATGGTCAACCTGTTCCTGCAGGCCCACGACATGGGCACCTGGAACATCATCGGCAACCCCGAGCTGTTCAAGTCGCTGCTGACCTCGCAGGTCATCTGGAAGGACACCGGCTGGGGCACGATCCTCTTCCTCGCCGCCCTCTCCCGCGTCGACACCAACCTCTACGAGGCCGCCGCCATGGACGGCGCCAGCCGCCTGCGGCAGACCTGGCACGTGACCCTGCCGGCGCTGCGCGGCCTGGTGATCCTGCTGCTGATCCTCCGGCTCGGGGACACGCTGTCCGTCGGCTTCGAGCAGATCCTGCTCCAGCAGACCGGCGTCGGCCTGGACAACAGCGAGGTGCTGGACACCTACGTCTACAACCACGGCCTGATCGCCGGGGACTGGGGCGTCAGCGCCGCCGTCGGTCTCGTCAAGGGCATGGTCGGCGTGGTGCTCGTACTGGGCGCCAACAAGATCGCCCACCTCTTCGGGGAAGAAGGTGTCTACCGGTCATGACAACGATATCGCCGACCCGTCCAGGGCGCCGCGGACAGCGCCGCGCCTACAGTGCCGTCCCCGGGGAGACCCCGGGCTCGCTGCCCTGGCGCTCCGTCAAGTCGCTGATCCTGCTGATCTGCGTGATCCTCGTCGTGCTTCCGTTCGTGGCGATCGCCTCGACCTCGCTCGCCGACTCCGCCGAGGTCACCAAGGCGGGCGGCTACGTCCTGTGGCCCGACCACCCCACCTTCACCGCGTACCAGGCACTGCTCAACGGCGGGATCGTCTCCAAGGCCATGCTCGTCAGCGTCGGGATCACCGTCGTCGGCACCACCCTCAGCCTGATCTCGTCCATCATGCTGGCCTACGGCCTCAGCAGGCCCGGGTCCTTCGGGCACAAGCCCGTGCTGCTCATGCTGCTGATGTCCATGCTGTTCGTGCCCGGTGTCATCCCCAGCTATCTGATGGTCAAGCAGCTGGGTCTGATCAACAGTTACTGGTCGTTGATCCTGCCCACCATGATCAACGCGTTCAACGTGATCGTGCTGCGCTCCTTCTTCATGAGCGTGCCCAAGGAGCTCATCGACGCGGCCCGCATCGACGGCGCGCCCGAGCTGAGCATCCTCACGAGGATCGTGCTTCCCCTGTCCAAGGCCTCGGTCGCCGTCATCGGCCTGTTCTACGCGGTGACGTACTGGAACGCGTTCTTCAACGCCCTGCTGTACATCAACGACGCGTCGAAGTGGCCCATGCAGCTGGTGCTGCGGACGTACGTCGTCAACAACGCGGCGCTCAGCGGCGGTCAGGTGGATGTCGCGGCCGGGGCGCCGCTGCCACCGGCCCAGTCGCTGCAGGCGGCGATCCTGGTTCTGTCGATCGTGCCCATCGTGGTCATCTACCCCTTCCTTCAGCGGCACATGAACAAGGGCGTAATGATCGGGGCGGTGAAGGGATGAACACCCCGATGAAACCACTGAAGCCGCTGAAGCCACAGCAGCTACCGCAGCCACTGTCACGCCCGGCACTGAGCCGTCGCGGCTTTCTCGCCTCCGCCGTCGGCGTCGCGGCGGGCCTGACCCTGGCCGGCTGCGGGGACTACCACCTCGCCACCGGGCGTGACGCCAACGCCCAGGCGCAGTTGCCCACGTACATCCCCTACAAGGGCGTGACGACATCGATGCCGGCCACCGCGGACGGGGTCGCGAACGGCTATCTGAACTACCCGGCCGACCCCGTCAAGGCCTTCCCGGACGGCCCGCCCGCCAAGGGCCCCGCCATCGACATCATGACGCTGATCTTCAACCCGGTGCCGCCGCCGGAGGGGCGCAACGTCCTGTGGCAGAACCTGAACGACAGCGTGGGCTGCGACCTCAACTTCGAGATCACACCGGTCGGCGACTACCCGCCCAAGTTCGCCGTGACGATCGCGGGCGGCGATCTGCCCGACGCGATGCTGATGCTCAGGCCGGACCAGAACTCGGCGGCCACGCCGGACATGCTGGACACCCTCTTCGAGGACCTCACCCCGCATCTGTCCGGCGACAACATCCGGGACTACCCGTTCCTGGCCAACATCCCGACCGCCTCCTGGGCGCCCTGCGTGCGCAACGGCGGTATCTACGCGCTGCCCATGCCCCGCCCGCTCTCCGGCGGCCCCAACTACACCCGGCTCGACCTGATCAAGAAGCGGGGACTGGACCCGAATCCGAAGAGCTGGGCCGAGTTCCTCCAGCTCTGCAAGGACGTCACGGATCCGAAGGCCAACCAGTACGCCATGGGCGACAGCATCACCGCCTGGAACTTCGTGATGCAGATGCTGAGAGCCCCCAACAACTGGCGTGAGGAAAACGGCAAGTTCACCTGGTACTACGAGACCGAGGAGGCCAAGCAGTCCCTGGACGCGGTCAACCAGCTCACCAAGGCAGGCCTGATGCATCCGGACACCTACAGCGTGCTCGGCAAGGCGAAGGAGTGGTTCGGCGGCGGACAGGTCGTCATGAACCCCGATGCTCCGGCCGCGTGGAACGACTACTACACCAACTTCGCCCCGGCCACGGAGGGCTTCGATCTCGGTTACCTGATTGCACCGGGCTTCGACGGCGGCGAGGGCGGTCAGTGGCAGGGCTCGGCCAACTACGCCACGCTCATCATCAAGAAGGCGTCCAAGTCCCGTATCCAGCAGATCCTGCGCGCGATGAACGCGCTGGCGGCCCCCTTCGGGACCGACGCCTACCTGCAGCGCAAGTACGGTGTCCAGGGCCCGGACCACACCCTCCAGGGCACCGACCCCGTCCTCACCCCGCAGGGCCAGGCCGAGGCCACGCTGCCGACCATCTTCGCGACGGACGCGCCGTTCACGCTGTACTACCCGGCCAAGCCGGACATCGTGCACAACCAGTACGCCTTCCAGAAGGAAGCCGTCGAGGTGCTGATCCCGAACCCCGCCGAGCCGCTGTACTCGCCGACCGACTCCAAGAAGTCCAAGCTGTTCGGCACCCTCCTGGACGACACCCGCAAGGGCATCATGCAGGGGCGTGTCCCGCTCGGTGAGTGGGACGACGCGATGAAGAACTGGCGCAAGGAAGCAGGCGACCAGATCCGCCGCGAGTTCGAACAGGCATGGGAGACCCGCAACTCATGACCCGTACCCCCGCCGAGGACCGCGCCCACTGGGAGCGGACCGCGGACCAACTGCTGCTCGCCGTACGGCCGTACGCCACCGACGGGCACGCCCTGATCGACCTGCCCGGCGTGCCGAGCAGCAGCGGCACGCGCAGCGACGGACTCGAGGGCTTCGCCCGCACCTTCCTGCTGGCCGGCTTCCGGCTGGCGGGGGCGGGCGGAGCCGACCCGCACGACCTCGCGGGCTGGTACGTGTCGGGCCTGGCCGCCGGCACCGACCCGAAGAACCCGGAGCGCTGGCCCACGTTCTCCGAGTGCAACCAGGCCAAGGTCGAGGCCGCGTCCATCGCCCTCGCGCTGCACGAGACGCGGCCGTGGATCTGGGACCGTCTCGACGACAAGGTCAGACAGCGCGTCCTCGACTGGCTCGCCCCGATGGTCGGCGACCCGATGCCCGGCAACAACTGGATCTGGTTCCAGGGCGTCACCGAGGCGTTCGCCCGCACCGCCGGAGGGGAGTGGCTCCAGCAGGACCTCGACCGCACCATCGCACTCACCGACGGTTGGTACGCGGGCGACGGCTGGTACTCCGACGGGCTCACCGGCGGCGAGCGGCGCAACTTCGACCACTACAACGGCTGGGCCATGCACCTGTACCCGCTGTGGTTCTGCCGCATCCTCGGCGACGCCGCACCCAGCGGGCTCCTCGACCGCTACCGGACCCGGCTGCGCCGCTTCCTGGAGGACCAGCGACTCCTGGTCGGAGCGAACGGCTCGCCGCTCGTCCAGGGCCGCTCGCTCACCTACCGCCACGCCGCGCTCGCCCCGCTGTGGACCGGCGCCCTGTTCGACGCCACACCCCTGGCGCCGGGGGAGACCCGGGCGATCGCGAACCGGACGCTCGACCACTTCACGGGCCACGGGGCCACCGACGAAGCGGGCCTGCTCACGCTGGGCTGGCACCGGCCCTTCCGTGGCGTCCTCCAGGTGTACTCGGGGCCCGCCTCGCCGTACTGGGCGAGCAAGGGCTTCATCGGCCTCGCACTGCCGCCCGACCACCCGGTGTGGACCGAGGAGGAGATCCCCCTCGCCGTCGAACAGACCGACTTCACGCGCGCCCTGGCCGCGCCCGGCTGGCTCGTCTCCGGCACCGCCGCCGACGGCGTCGTCCGCGTCGTCAACCATGGCGGGGACCACGCCGACCCGGCCCGCCCGCACGCGGACGACCCCTGCTACGCGCGCTTGGCCTACTCGACGCACACCGCGCCCGAGACCCCGGGCGATCCCACCGCGGGCGTCGGCGCCTGCGCGGACGCCGACCCGCTCGACAACGCGGTCGTCCTGCTGGACACGGCGGGGCGCGCCTCCCACCGGCGGCCGGCGACCAGAGTCTCACTGGACGGTGCCACGGCCGTCTCGCGCTCCCGCGCGCACTGGCCCCAGGACGCGACCTGGGATCCGTTCGGCGGCCCCAACTCCCGCTACAAGCTCGGCCCTTGGATCACCGTCGGTTCCGCGTTGCGTGGATCGGTAGAGGTACGGGCCGTACGCGTGGACCCCGCCCCTGGTGACGACCCGGCCGGACACATCCTGCGCGTCGGCGGCTGGGCGTTGGCCGTCGATCCGCAGTTCGCACCCGCTCCCGGTCCGAAGGACGGCGACACCGCCCGGGTCGCGGGCGCCGACGGGCTGGTCTCCGTCGTCGTCGGCGCGCACCAACTACCCAATGTCTCCTTGGTACTTGGCGCCGACAGCAATGCCCTCGGTGCCGCATCCGCCACCCCCGTCGTGGAGACTGACGGCCCTGTCGCGCACGGCACCGCCCACATCGCCCTGATCCACCTCGGCGGCACCGACCCCACGGCGTTGCCCCAGGTCACCACCCGCGCTCAGGGCACCACCCTGCTCGCGGACGTGACCTGGCCGGACGGCGTACGGGACACGATCCGGCTGCCCGCACCCGAATCCGCGTACGACCCCTGGAAGGACCAGCACCGTGCATGACGACCGCCGGATCATCGAGGCCCGGATCCGCAAGCTGCTGGACCGGGTCGTCCGCCCCGCCCTCTACAGCGCCGTGCGCCCCCTCACCCTGAGCGCCTGGCGCGTCGACGGCGAACCGGTCCCCGTGGCCGACGCTCTGCACGCCGACTACGAGCCGTTCACGCTCGGCTCCACCTGGGGCGGCCCCTGGGCGACGACCTGGCTGCGGGCGAGCGCGGAGATCCCGGCGCAGTGGTCGGGGCGCCGCGTCGAGGCCGTCTTCGACCTCGGCTTCGACCTGACCAAGGGACCGGGTGGCCAGGCGGAGGGCCTGGTCCATGACGCCCAGGGCTCGCCGATGCAGGGACTGCACCCGTACAGCCGCACCGCGCTGCTCGCCGACTCCGCCATCGGCGGCGACCGGGTCGACCTGCTGATCGAGCTGGCCGCCAACCCGCCCATCGTCGCCAGTGCCGCCCTGCACATCCACCACGGTTCGCTGGAGACCGCGGGCACCGCGGACATCTACCGGCTCGAACAGGCCGAGATCGCGGTGCGCGAGGACGACGTATGGCACCTCATCCACGACATCGAGGTGCTCGACGAGTTGATGCACGAGCTTCCGCTGGGCTCCTCCCGCCGCCACGAGATCCTCCATGCCCTGCGCCGAGCCGCCGGCGCCGTCGACCCGACCGACGTGGCGAACACCGCGGCAGCGGCGCGGGCCCTCCTGGCCGATGTGCTGTCCCGGCCCGCGCACGCCTCCGCGCACACGATCGCCGCGGTCGGCCACGCCCACATCGACTCGGCCTGGCTGTGGCCTGTCCGGGAGACCGTGCGCAAGTGCGCGCGCACCTTCACCAACATGACCACCCTGGCGCAGGAGTACCCCGAGCTGGTCTTCGCCTGCTCCTCGGCCCAGCAGTACGCGTGGATGAAGGAGCAGCGGCCGGAGATCTTCGCCCGGATGAAGAAGGCGGCGGCCGACGGCAACTGGGTGCCTGTCGGCGGGATGTGGGTCGAGGCCGACGGCAATCTCCCCGGTGGCGAGGCACTGGCCCGCCAACTCGTTTACGGGCGGCGGTTCTTCGCGGAGGAGTTCGGCGTCGAGCAGCACGGTGTCTGGCTGCCCGACTCGTTCGGGTACACCGCCGCCTACCCCCAGCTCGCCAAGCTGGCCGGCGCCAAGTGGTTCCTCACCCAGAAGCTCTCGTGGAACGAGACGAACCGGCTGCCGCACCACACCTTCGACTGGGAAGGCATCGACGGAACACGGATCTTCACCCACTTCCCGCCCGTCGACAGCTACGTCGCGTCCCTCACGGCAGCTGAACTCGCCCACGCGGAGAGCAACTTCGCGGACAAGGGGGTGGCCACCCGCTCGCTGGCCCCGTTCGGCCACGGCGACGGCGGTGGCGGTCCCACCCGCTCGATGCTGGAGAAGGCACGTCGACTGCGCGAACTCGAAGGCTCGCCCAAGGTCGTGATCGAGTCACCCGACACGTTCTTCGCGGCGGCCCGTGCCGAGCGTGACGAACTCCCCGTATGGCGTGGCGAGTTGTACTTGGAGAACCATCGCGGCACCTACACGAGCCAGGCCCGCACCAAGCGCGGCAACCGGCGCAGCGAGGCGCTGCTGCGCGAGGCCGAACTCTGGGCAGCCACCGCTGCCGTCCAGGCCGGCGCACCGTACCCGTACGAGCGGCTGGAATCGCTGTGGCGGCGAGTCCTGCTCAACCAGTTCCACGACATTCTGCCGGGCTCGTCCATCGCCTGGGTGCACCAGCAGGCCGAGCGCGAGTACGCGGAGATCCACGGCGAACTCGAAACGCTGATCACCGACGCGTTCGGCCACCTGCCCGGAAGTCCCGCGCTCCTCAACGCCGGGCCGTGCCCACGCCGTGAGGTCGCCGTCGTCTCCGACGCCGAATTCCCCGGCGCGCAACGCCTGTCGGACGGGCGTGCCGCGGTCCTCGCCGAGGTCGCTCCCCTCGCCTCGGGCGGCACCGTGGACGCGCCCCTGGCCGCTGTCACCGCCGATGCGAAGGACGGCGGTTTCGTCCTCGGCAACGGCGTACTGACGGTCGTCGTGGACCGGCGCGGCCTGCTCACCTCGGTGTACGACCACACCGCTCAGCGGGAGGCCATCGCTCCGGGCGCCGCCGGCAACCTCCTCCAACTCCACCCCGACGACCCCAATCTGTGGTCGGCGTGGAACCTCGACTCGTACTACCGCGACATCGTGCGCGACCTGGACGAGGCCGAGTCGGTGACGCTCGTGGACGAAGGGCCGCTGCTGGCGTCGGTGCGGGTCGAGCGCGCCCACGGATCCTCCCGCTTCGTCCAGCACATCGAGCTCACCGCCGAGAGCCGGCAGGTGACCGTCCGCAACGACATCGACTGGCAGGAGCGCGACACCGTACTGAAGGCGGCATGGCCGCTCGACGTGCACGCGGAACGGGAGAGCGCCGAGATCCAGTTCGGCCATGTGCAGCGGCCCACACACGAGAACACCAGCTGGGACGCGGCGCGCTTCGAACTGTGGGCGCACCGCTGGGTGCACGTGGGCGAGCGACACTGGGGCGCGGCCCTGCTCACCGACTCCACCTACGGTCATGACGTACGCCGCGACACACGGGACGCGAGCGAAGCGAGATGGGGGTCCCCCCGGCCGGAGGCTGGGGGAGGCACCACCACGACGGTGCGGCTCTCCCTGCTCCGGGCGCCGCACAGCCCCGACCCGGGGGCCGACCGCGGCAGGCACAGCTTCAGCTACGCGCTGCTCGCGGGCGCCGGGATCGAGGAGGCCATCGCCGGGGGCTACGCGCTGAACCTGCCCCTGCGAGCCGCCCCGGCCGCGGCTCGGGCCCTGGTCGCAGTCGACACCACCGATGTGCTGGTCGAGTCGGTCAAGCTCGCGGACGACCGCAGCGGCGATGTCGTGGTCCGCCTGTACGAAGCGTGCGGGGGAGCGACCTCGGCGCGGCTGTCGGCGGGGTTCGCGCTTGCCGCCGTATTCGACTGCGACCTGCTGGAGCAGCCGGAACGGGAACTGGCACTCGCGTCCGACGAGGCGGCCGACCTCAGGCTCAGGCCCTTCCAGATCCGTACGCTCCGTCTGCGCCCGGCCGGCGAAAGGCCAAAAAGCGGCTGATCCATCGCGCGGCTGCCCTGAACAGGCAAGATCCGCCCAGAGCAACACAGCTGTGTCATAGGATTCTACTAATGGGATGCGTCGGAATGGCGGACACAAGGTGCCGCCGTCCGAGGCTGGGAGAGAAACGTTGACGAGTATGACGGCGGGCACCGGGAAGTCCATGATCCGACGCGGTACCAACCTGCCACGCGTCGGTGACTTCAACGAGTCGGTGATCCTGGACGCCATTCGCCGGCACCCCGCGGGGCTGAGCCGGGTGGAACTCGCCCACGCCACCGGGCTGTCCGCGCAGACCGTCTCGAACATCACCCGCCGGCTGCTCGACCAGGGCGTGGCGCGGGAATCGGGCAAGCAGAGCATGGGCAGCGGGAAACCCCGCACCCTCCTCGAAATCGTCCCCGCGTCCCGCTACGCGGTGGGCGTGCACCTCGACCCGGCGGTCATCACCTGCGTACTGGTGGATCTGCTCGGCACGGTGCTGGCGCAGCGCAGCGAAGGAACACCGAGTGGCGGCGACACCGACGGGGTCGTCGCGGACATGGCCGCGTCGGTGGCCGCGATCGTGGCGGAGTCGGGCGCCGACCGTGAGCGGATACTGGGCCTGGGAATCGCCGCACCCGGGCCCATCGACGCGGCCGCGGGCTGGGTCGTCGACCCTCCCGAACTGCGCGGCTGGGGCCGTTACCCGCTGCGCGACAAGCTCAGCGAGGCGACCGGATTCCCGGCACTCCTCGACAAGGACGTCACGGCCGCCGTCGTCGCCGAGCGCTGGACCGGAGTGGCCAACGACAGCCGCAACCTCCTCTTCTTCTACCTGGGCACCGGATCCGGGATGGGACTTGTGGTGGAGGACACCGTGCTGCGCGGTGTCTCCGGGAACGCGGGCGAGGTCGGCGGGCTCGGCGCGGCCTGCTCGACGCGGACGCTCGTCGAGGAGGCCATCGCCCTGGGCGTGCTCGGCGCCGAGTACACGGTGACGAATCCGGCCGACGCCCAACGTGGTCTGGAGCGGTTGGCGGCGCTCGCCGCCGATGGGGAGAGACAGGCGGACGGCATCATCGAGCGCCTGGCGATCCGGATCGGCCGGGGCGTCTGCGCCGCGGCGACGCTCCTGGACGTCGACACCGTCGTCTTCGGCGGACCGACCTGGCAGCTGCTCGCCGACCGCCTCCTGGCCACCATCGAGCCGATGGTCGCCACGTCCCCGTTCGTGCGGGCCACCCATCCGACCACGGTCGTCTCGACCACACTGGGCGAGAAGGTCGCCGCCGTGGGAGCGGCATCCCTGGTCCTTGACCGGGCCCTCTCCGCTCAGCCCAGGTCACTGCTGCTGGGCTGAACCCGCGCCGTCCCGGCGGCGACGGGGCAGCGGGAGGTCAGCCGCTGAACGGCGTCGGCCTTGCGCCGCCCCGGCGATGACGGGGCAGCAGGGGGTCAGCCGCTGGACGGCCTCGGTTCCGCGTCGCTCCGGCGATGACGGAGCAGCGGAGGGTCAGCCGCTGGACGGCATAGGCCTTGCGCCGCTCCGGCGATGGCGGGGCAGTAGGGGGTCAGCCGCTGGACGGCCTTGGTTCCGCGTCGCTCCGGTGATGACGGGGCAGCGCAAGGCCAATCGCTGGACGGCATAGGCCTCGCGCGGCCCCGGAGAGCACGGAGCAGCGCGGGTTCAGCCAATGAACGGCATCGGCCCCGCGCCGCCCCGGAGACCACGAGGCAGCGCGGGTTCAGCCGCTGGACGCGGTATCGGCCGGTCAGATGTCCCGAAAGATCTCGATCTGCGCGCCGATCGAGTTGAGCCGCTCGGCAAGGTCCTCGTAGCCGCGGTTGATGACGTACACGTTCCGCAGGACGGAGGTGCCGTCGGCCGCCATCATGGCCAACAGGACCACCACGGCAGGGCGCAGTGCGGGCGGGCACATCATCTCGGCGGCGCGCCAGCGGGTCGGGCCCTCGACCAGGACCCGGTGCGGGTCGAGGAGTTGGAGCCGGCCGCCGAGGCGGTTGAGGTCCGTCAGGTAGATCGCGCGGTTGTCGTAGACCCAGTCGTGGATCAGCGTCTTGCCCTGCGCGGAGGCCGCGATGGCCGCGAAGAACGGGACGTTGTCGATGTTCAGGCCCGGGAACGGCATCGGGTGGATCTTGTCGATCGGCGCCTCCAGCTTGGAGGGCCGAACGGTCAGGTCCACAAGGCGCGTACGGCCGTTGTCGGCGAAGTACTCCGCCGAGCGGTCGTGGTCGAGGCCCATCTCCTCCAGGACCGCGAGCTCGATCTCCAGGAACTCGATCGGCACCCGGCACACCGTCAACTCGGACTCGGTGACCACCGCGGCGGCCAGCAGGCTCATCGCCTCGACCGGGTCCTCGGACGGCGAGTAGTCCACATCCACGTCGATGTTCGGCACGCCGTGCACGGTGAGCGTCGTGGTGCCGACGCCCTCGACCTGTACGCCCAGGGCCTCCAGGAAGAAGCACAGGTCCTGGACCATGTAGTTGGAGGAGGCGTTGCGGATGACGGTCACGCCGTCGTGGCGGGCGGCGGCGAGCAGCGCGTTCTCGGTCACCGTGTCGCCGCGCTCGGTCAGCACGATCGGGCGCCCGGGGGAGACCGAGCGGTCCACCTGGGCGTGGTAGATCCCCTCGGTGGCCGCGATGTCGAGCCCGAAGCGGCGCAGCGCGATCATGTGCGGCTCGATCGTCCGCGTCCCGAGGTCGCAACCGCCCGCGTACGGCAGCTTGAAGCGGTCCATACGGTGCAGCAGCGGGCCGAGGAACATGATGATCGAGCGGGTGCGGCGGGCCGCCTCCTCGTCGATCGCCTCCATGTCCAGCTCGCTCGGGGGCACGATCTCCAGGTCGACCCCGTCGTTGATCCAGCGGGTGCGGACGCCGATCGAACCGAGTACCTCCAGAAGGCGGTACACCTCTTCGATGCGGGCGACCCGGCGCAGCACCGTGCGCCCCTTGTTGAGCAGCGTCGCGCACAGCAGCGCCACACACGCGTTCTTACTGGTCTTGACGTCGATCGAACCGGACAGACGACGTCCGCCGACCACGCGCAGATGCATCGGACCCGCGTAGCCCAGGGAGACGATCTCACTGTCCAGGGCTTCACCGATTCGGGCGATCATCTCAAGGCTGATGTTTTGGTTGCCGCGCTCGATGCGATTGACGGCACTCTGGCTGGTGCCGAGAGCCTCGGCAAGTTGCGCCTGTGTCCAGCCCCGGTGCTGCCGGGCGTCACGGATGAGCTTGCCGATGCGTACGAGGTAGTCGTCTGCCATGGCGCGACGGTATATCTCTTGTGAGATAAAGAGAAACGGAGCGCGCCCATCCGGGTGGCGGCCCCATCACGGGCCGGGGGCGGGGGAGTTCGGCCCCCCGCCCACCGGTGTGCGCGCTCCGTCGCCTCGGCGCCGGCCCTGCTGTCGGCGGTTCCGGCAGTCAGCTGTCCCGCTTGGTCCTGGTGCGCCGCCACCCGAAGGGGCCCGGCAGGTTCTGCGAGGTGGTCCGGCGTCCGGTGGTGCTGCGGGTGTGCCGGGGCCCGTGGCCTTCGCCGGTGGTGATGGACATCGACTTGCGGTTGATGTTCAGCCGCACTCCGGGAAAGATGCGGAAACTCTTGCGGAATGTAAGCGGCATGGGTGCCCCCTCTTTGTGGCGGTTACGCCGGGTGGTTCCCGGTTGACACCGGGTACCCCGAAAGAGGCCGGGCATGACCAGTCGGCGCCCATGTACTAGAGTTATCTCGACATCGAGATATCTGCCGAGGCGCACCGAAAGCCGCCACCCCAGTAAGGCATGCCTAACTTAGCCTTACCTTAGCGGATCGTCGAGACGCCGTGGCGGCAGGATGCGGTAGCAAGCGCACATATATGCATGAAGGAGACTGTCGTGTCGGCGAACAGCTTCGACGCCCGCAGCACGCTGCAGGTGGGCGACGAGTCGTACGAGATCTTCCGGCTGGACAAGGTGGAAGGCTCGGCTCGCCTTCCGTACAGCCTGAAGGTGCTGCTGGAGAACCTCCTCCGCACCGAGGACGGCGCGAACATCACCGCCGACCACATCCGGTCCATCGGCAACTGGGACTCCCAGGCGCAGCCCAGCCAGGAGATCCAGTTCACGCCCGCCCGCGTGATCATGCAGGACTTCACCGGCGTGCCCTGTGTCGTGGACCTGGCCACCATGCGTGAGGCCGTCAAGGAGCTCGGCGGTGACCCGGCGAAGATCAACCCGCTGGCGCCGGCCGAACTGGTCATCGACCACTCCGTGATCGCCGACAAGTTCGGCACGAACGAAGCCTTCGCGCAGAACGTCGAGCTGGAGTACGGCCGCAACAAGGAGCGCTACCAGTTCCTGCGCTGGGGCCAGACCGCCTTCGACGAGTTCAAGGTCGTACCCCCGGGCACCGGCATCGTCCACCAGGTCAACATCGAGCACCTGGCCCGTACGGTCATGGTCCGCGGCGGCCAGGCCTACCCCGACACCCTCGTCGGCACCGACTCGCACACCACGATGGTCAACGGCCTGGGTGTCCTTGGCTGGGGCGTCGGCGGTATCGAGGCCGAGGCCGCGATGCTCGGCCAGCCGGTCTCGATGCTCATCCCGCGCGTCGTCGGCTTCAAGCTCACCGGTGAGCTCACCCCCGGCACCACCGCCACCGACCTGGTGCTCACGATCACCGAGATGCTGCGCAAGCACGGCGTCGTCGGCAAGTTCGTCGAGTTCTACGGCGAGGGCGTCGCCGCCACCTCCCTCGCGAACCGCGCCACCATCGGCAACATGTCGCCGGAGTTCGGCTCCACCGCCGCGATCTTCCCGATCGACGACGAGACCATCAAGTACCTGAAGCTGACGGGCCGCGACGCCCAGCAGCTCGCGCTGGTCGAGGCGTACGCCAAGGAGCAGGGCCTCTGGCTCGACCCGGCCGCCGAGCCCGACTTCTCCGAGAAGCTGGAGCTGGACCTCTCCACGGTCGTCCCGTCGATCGCCGGTCCCAAGCGCCCGCAGGACCGCATCGTCCTCGCGAACGCCGCGCAGCAGTTCGCGCAGGACGTCCGCAACTACGTCGAGGACGACGACGAGGCCGGCAAGGAGTCCTTCCCGGCCTCCGATGCCCCGGCCGCGACCAACGGCGTACCGACCCGCCCGACCACGGTCACGGCGCCCGACGGTTCGACGTACGAGATCGACCACGGCGCCGTCACCGTCGCCGCGATCACCTCCTGCACCAACACCTCGAACCCGTACGTCATGGTCGCCGCCGCGCTCGTCGCGAAGAAGGCCGTGGAGAAGGGCCTGACCCGCAAGCCGTGGGTCAAGACCACCCTCGCCCCGGGTTCCAAGGTCGTCACCGACTACTTCGACAAGGCGGGGCTCACCCCCTACCTCGACAAGGTCGGCTTCAACCTCGTCGGCTACGGCTGCACCACCTGCATCGGCAACTCGGGCCCGCTGCCCGAGGAGGTCTCCAAGGCGGTCAACGAGCACGACCTGGCCGTCGCCGCGGTGCTCTCCGGCAACCGTAACTTCGAGGGCCGGATCAACCCCGACGTCAAGATGAACTACCTGGCCTCCCCGCCGCTGGTCGTCGCGTACGCGCTCGCGGGATCCATGAAGGTGGACATCACCAAGGACGCGCTGGGCACCGACCAGGACGGCAAGCCGGTCTACCTCGAAGACATCTGGCCGACCGAGGCCGAGGTCAACGACGTCGTGGCGAACGCCATCGGCGAGGACATGTTCAACAAGTCCTACGCCGACGTCTTCGCGGGCGACGCCCAGTGGCAGGCGCTGGAGATCCCGACCGGCAACACCTTCGAGTGGGACCCGCAGTCCACCTACGTCCGCAAGCCCCCGTACTTCGAGGGCATGGCGCACGAGCCGTCCCCGGTCACCGACATCACCGGTGCCCGCGTCCTCGCCAAGCTGGGCGACTCGGTCACCACCGACCACATCTCCCCGGCCGGCGCGATCAAGGCCGACACCCCGGCGGGCAAGTACCTCACCGAGCACGGCATCGAGCGGCGTGACTTCAACTCCTACGGCTCGCGCCGAGGCAACCACGAGGTCATGATCCGCGGCACCTTCGCCAACATCCGCCTGCGCAACCAGATCGCGCCGGGCACCGAGGGCGGCTACACCCGCGACTTCACCGTCGAGGGCGCTCCGGTCGCCTTCATCTACGACGCCTCGCGCAACTACATCGAGCAGGGCACCCCGCTGGTCATCCTGGCCGGCAAGGAGTACGGCTCGGGCTCGTCCCGCGACTGGGCCGCCAAGGGCACCGCGCTGCTCGGCGTCAAGGCCGTCATCGCCGAGTCCTACGAACGCATCCACCGCTCGAACCTGATCGGCATGGGCGTCATCCCGCTGCAGTACCCGGCTGGCCAGTCCGCCGAGACCCTCGGCCTGACCGGCGAGGAGGCCTTCTCCTTCGCCGGCATCACCGAACTGAACGACGGCACCACCCCCCGTACGGTCAAGGTCACCACCGACACCGGCGTGGAGTTCGACGCGGTCGTCCGCATCGACACCCCCGGTGAGGCCGACTACTACCGCAACGGCGGCATCCTGCAGTACGTGCTGCGCAGCCTGATCCGCAAGTAAGCAGCCTGATCCGCAAGTAAGCGGTCAAGTAAGCGGTACGGCAAGGCAGTTGAGGGCCGCACCCCCGGAAACGGGGGTGCGGCCCGCTGTCATTTCCCCCGTATCACGACTTGGGGACATGGGCTCATCTCAGGCGGAACACAGGATTCCCCCAGCAGACCGGGACAGGATCGTCACATGTCTGGCACCCGAAGCGACCGTGTGCGCGTGCTGATCGTCGATGACGAGCCCGCCCTCACGGAACTGCTCTCCGTGGCCGTCACGGAGGCGGGCTGGCGGCCCTATCCGGCGGCCGACGGGGAGAGCGCGCTGCGCGTCGCGCGCGGCTGCGCCCCGCACGCCGTCGTCCTCGACGGGATGCTGCCCGACCTGGACGGGCTCCAGGTACTGCGGCGGCTGCGCTACGAGAAACCGAAGCTGCCCGTCCTCATGCTGACCGCACGGGACGCGCTGGAGCACCGCCTCGACGGGCTGGAGGCGGGCGCCGACGACTACGTGACGAAGCCCTTCTCGCTCGAAGAGGTCGTCCTGCGGCTGCGTGGACTGCTGCGGCGCTCCGGCGCGCAGGACGACCGGTCCGAGGAGTCCGCACGTGTCCTCGGTGACCTGCTGCTGAGCGAGGACACCCGCGAAGTGCACCGCGACGGTACGCCCGTCCAGCTCACCGCCAAGGAGTTCGACCTGCTCAGCCTGATGCTGAGCCACCCGCGCCAGGTGCTGAGCAGGACCCAGATCCTGGACCGGGTGTGGAGCAGTTCCTTCGACGGCGGCGGAAACCTCGTCGAGGTGTACATCTCCTCCCTGCGCCGGAAGATCGACAAGGGTCGGACACCCATGATCCACACCGTGCGCGGGGTGGGGTACGCCATCAGGCCACCGGAGGAGGGCAGATGACCGGCGTACGGGCACGGGTGCCGAAGCCGTCGCGGCGGGCGCAGCTGCCGGAGCGGTCGCGGCGGGCATGGCTGCCGGGGCGGTCGCTGTGGAGGCGGCGGGAAGGGCGATCCCTGCGCACCCGGCTCCTCGTCCTCATCAGCGCCACACTCATCGCCGTGTGCGTGGCCATGGCACTCACCACGGTCCTCGCACAGCACTCCTACCTGCTCGGCAACCTCGACCAGAACGTCAGGAACGCCGCGGAGCGCAGCGAGGGCGGGGCCCAGGTCGGACCGGGCACCGACACGGACCTAGGTTTCCTCGGGCAACAAGGGCACGCCGTCGGGACCGTCGCCGCCCGGCTCGACGACCACGGGAACATCCTCGCCGCCGAGGTCGTGACCGGCGCCGGCGAGGAGGAAGCACTCACCGCCGTCCAGCGCGCCGCCCTCCAAGGCGTCGCACCCGACGGCTCACTGCACACCCGGACCGTCCCCGGCCTCGGCACCTACCGGGTCACCGCCCTCGCCGGCGACGGGCGCCCCGTCCTCACCGGCCTCCCGATGGACGACGTGGAGCAGATGATCAGCAATCTGGTCCTGGTCGAGGCCGTGGTGGGGGCTGCCGGTCTCGTCGTCGCCGGCTGCGTCTGCGCCGTCGTCATCAGACGGCAACTGCGCCCGCTCGGCCGGGTCGCCGCAACCGCCGTCGAGGTGTCGCGTTCCCCGCTGGGACACGGCCAGGTCACCGGTCTCATCCGCGTGCCCGAGCGCGACACCGACCCCGGCAGCGAGGCCGGCCAGGTCGGCGCCGCCCTCAACCGCATGATCGACCACGTCGAGTCCTCGCTCACCGAGCGCCAGCGCAGCGAGGAACGCATGCGCCGCTTCCTGTCGGACGCCAGCCATGAACTCCGTACGCCGCTCGCGTCGATAGCCGGATACGCGGAACTGATGAACCGCGGCACCGAGCGGATCGAACCCACCCTGGCCTGGCGGCGGGTCTCCGCCGAGTCGGCGCGGATGACCGGGCTCGTCGAGGGCCTGTTGCTGCTCGCCCGGCTCGACGAGGGGCGGCCCCTGGAGTCCACCGAGGTGGACCTCGCCGCGCTCGTCGCGGAGGCGGTGTGGGACGCGCGGGCGGCGGGGGACAGCCACCACTGGCAGCTGGCGCTGCTCCTGGACTCGCCGGCCGTCGTCCTCGGCGATGAGGCCCGACTGCATCAGGTGTTGGCCAACCTGTTGGCCAACGCCCGTGTGCACACGCCTGTTGGCACCACGGTCGTCGCCTCGGTGGAGGCCGCGGAGGCGTACTGCGTCGTCCGCGTACGCGACGACGGTCCCGGCATCCCACCGCATCTGCTTCCCACCGTCTTCGAGCGGTTCACCCGGGGCGATGTCTCCCGCTCCCGCAGCGGTCCGGCGGACGGCGGCTCCGGCCTCGGGCTCGCCATCGTCGAGGCCATCACGGCGGCACACGGCGGCCTGATCGAGGTCCAGAGCGAGCCGGGGCACACGGAGTTCGCGATCTTCCTGCCGACCGTGGGCCGACCGGCGCTGGCTTCGGCCGGGTCGAACCCGGTCGCCCGACTCCCTTCCGCCGTCTCGGACCCGCTCGCCCCGTTCCCTTCGGGCGTGGCCCGGGTCGCCGCTCCGGAGTCGTCCGCGCACGGCCGTCCGTAAGGGACGTACTCATGACCGGGAGGCTTGCGCAGCCCACGGTGTGTGGCTCGGGGCGGACCGGGTGGGCGTTCGGGACTCACCCGGTCCGCGAGCCCGGGCAGGGCACGGGGGGATGCCCGGCCCGGGTTGGTACGTGGCTTTGTGTGTTGCTTTGTGTGCTGCTTCGAGTGTTGCTTCGGGCGTCGCAGATACGTGGCTAGTGCGTGGCTTGTGCCGACCGTGGTGCGCGACAACGTTGTCTATTGATCTGTGCATGACTCTACCGCGCCAACGGACAACGATGTCAAGCCACTTGACGGGCGGCAGGGTGCGTGCAGAGCCATCGGGGTGGCCGTAGGGCGAGTCAGTGGTCCGGTATGCGGTCTTCCGTGGTACGCGTGGCGCACGTTACTGTCCGAGCGGCTTGTGCGACCTGTGGTGCGCGACCCGTCCGAAGGAGGAGGGGCCGCGTCATGCGTTTCCGTCCGTCATCCATCCTGCTGGCCGTCGCCCTGGCGGCCGGTGGGATCACCCCCGCGGTGGCCGCCAGTGCCCCCGCACCGGACCTCGTCCGGGACCCCACCGCCTACGTTGACCCGCTCATCGGCACCAAGAATCTCGGCAACGTCTTCCCCGGCGCCGTCGTGCCCTTCGGCATGCTCTCCTGGAGCCCCGAGAACACCCGGGGCAGCGCCACCAGCACGGCCGCGCCCGGCGGCTACCAGTACGACGCCACCCGCGTCCGCGGCTTCAGCCTTACCCACATGTCCGGGACGGGCTGCGCGGGCGGCAGCGGGGACATCCCGTTCTTCCCGTACGCGGGCGAGGTCACCTCCTCCCCGGCGAGCGACACCAAGGACGCGGTGTACGCCGCCGACTTCACGCACGCCGACGAGAGCGCGGAGCCCGGCCACTACAAGGTGGGCCTCGCCTCCGGTGTCACCGCCGACCTCACGGCGACCACACGCACCGGCTCGGGCCAGTTCACCTACCCCGCCGACAAGCCCGCCTCGCTGCTTATCCGCACCGCCAACTCCGAAGTGGGCTCCACGACTTCGGACGTCAAGATCGACCCGGCGACCCGCACGGTCTCCGGTTCCGTCACCTCCGGGAACTTCTGCGGATACCTCGACCCCGAGGGCCAACGCGCCTACTACACGCTCCACTTCACCGCCAGCTTCGACCGCGACTTCAAGGCGACCGGCACCTGGCAGGACGACAAGCTGAGCCCGGGATCCACGGAGGCCAGCGGTGGCACCGGCGGATTCGCCACCGGCGGCCGTCCGGTCGCGGGCAAGGGCGCCGGCGGCTATGTGGAGTTCGAACCCGGCGCCGGCCCCGTGAACGTCAAGGTCGGTATCTCGTACGTCAGTCAGGCGGGCGCCAAGGCCAACCTCGCGGCCGAGAACCCGCCGTCCCGCTCCTTCGCCTCGGTCAAGGACGCCGCCCACCGGGCCTGGCGCGACCAGCTCGACGCGATCAAGGTCGGCGGCGGCACCGACGCCGAGCGCACCACCTTCTACACCGCGCTCTACCACGCACTCCTGCACCCGAACGTCATCAGTGACGCCGACCGCAGATACAGAGGCAGCGACGACAAGGTCCACACCGTGAGCCGGGGCCACAAGGCCCAGTACGGCACCTTCTCCGGCTGGGACGTCTACCGCTCGCAGGTCCAGTTGCTGACCCTGGTCAGCCCGGACACCGGCTCCGACATCGCGCAGTCGCTGCTCGAACTCGCCAAGCAGAACGGTGGCATCTGGGACCGCTGGCTGCACGGGGCGAGCGGCACGCACGTCATGAACGGTGACCCCTCACCGGCCGCACTCGCCGGCATCCTGGCCTTCGGCGGCACGGACTTCGACCTGGACGGTGCGCTCGACTCACTGGTCCAGGCGGCGACCGTACCGACCGAGCAGGATCTCTCGTCGGCGGGCAAGCCGGTCCTCTCGGTGGGCCAGCGGCCGTCCCTCGACAAGTACCTCGAACAGCAGTACATGCCGTCGGTGTCCAACGCGTGGGGCGGCGCCGCCGAGACCTTGGAGATGTCGGGCGCCGACTTCGCGATCTCCCAACTGGCCGCCGCGGCAGGGGAGAAGGAGACGGCGGCCGAGTTCGCCACCCGCTCCCAGTGGTGGCAGAACAACTTCAACATCGCCGCCGACCCGACGGGCGGCTACATCGCCAACCGCAAGGCGGACGGCAGCTGGGTCACCGGCTTCACCCCGGCGACCGGCAACGGCTTCGTCGAGGGTACGGCGGCCCAGTACACCTGGATGGTGCAGCACAACCCGGCAGGCCTCTTCGCGGCCATGGGCGGCAAGGACGTGGCCCTGGACCGCCTGGACACCTTCTTCCACAACGCCGACGGCAGCTGGGCGTTCACGGGCAGCGGCGGCGACAAGTCCGAGCTGGACAACGAGCCGTCGATCAACGTGCCGTACCTGTACGCCTACGCGGGCCAGCCCTACAAGACGCAGGAGACCGTCCGCGCGGCCATGAACCAGCTCTGGTCGACGGAGCCGGGCGGCATCCCCGGCAACGACGACCTCGGCGCCATGTCGTCCTGGTACGTCTTCTCCGCGCTCGGCATGTACCCCCAGGTGCCCTCCCGCGCCGAACTCACCCTGGCCTCACCGCTGTTCCCGAGGGTCGAGATCGACCGCCCGGGCGGCGCCGACATCAAGATCCGTGCGACGGGTGCGTCCGCCGACACCCCGTACGTCCAGTCGCTGAAGGTCAACGGCCGTAAGAGCGACCGCGCCTGGCTCCCGACGTCCTTCGTCCGCAACGGCGGCACCCTCGACTACACGCTGGGTGCCACCCCCAACAAGCAGTGGGCCAGCAGTGAGGCCGCCGCCCCGCCCTCCTTCCGCGAGGGTGAGCAGCCCTACCAGATCGGCGTGGGTCCGACCACGGCCACGCTCGCACCCGGCGGCACCACCAAGCTCGACATCCGCGCCCTCGCCCTCAGCGGAGGAGCAGGACCCGAGGTGCGCTTCCACGTGGACGTGCCGGACGGCGTGACGGCAACGCCCGCCGAGGGAACGGTGGTTGACGGCGCGCAGTCGATCACCTTGTCCGCTGCCTCGGACGCCCGACAGGGCTTCTACGACGTCAAGGTCACGGTGACCTCGGCCGACACCTCGTACGAGCAGCCGGTGTCCCTCACCGTCGCCGCTCCCGGCTCTCTCCTCGCCGCTTACAACAACGCCGGTGTCTCGGACGACGTCGGCGACCACGACGAAGCCGACTACGACGGCGGCGGCTGGAGCTACTCCCGCCAGGCCCTCGCCGCCGCGGGGCTGACCTCCGGCCAGCAGGGCACGCTGTCCGGCGGCCTCACCTACACCTGGCCCGACTCACCGGCCGGCCGCCCCGACAACGCCTCGGCGACCAGCCAGACACTCGAACTCGCGGAGCCCGCAACCCAGTTGTCCTTCATCGGCAGCGCGGTCAACGGCAACCAGCAGACCAAGGCGACCGTCAGCTACACCGACGGCAGCACCGAGCTCGTCGATCTCTCCTTCACCGACTGGACCGTCGGCGGCGGGGGCGGCACCGTCCAGTACGGCAACGAGACCGTCGCCGTGGCCGCGTACCGCAATGTCGCGGGCGCCGACAAGGACCCGGTGAAGACGTACGTCTTCGCCACCAAGCCCTTCGCGGCCCCGTCCGGCAAGACCATCACGAGTGTGCGGCTGCCCGACAACACGGATCTCCACGTCTTCACCCTCGCGGTGAACTGACCCCGGGAACGGAAAACGGAAAGGGCGGGCGTGGAGTCAGACTCCGCGCCCGCCCTTCCCCATGGGGGTCCGTCAGGCCAGCAGTTCCACCTCTGCCAGCGTCGCCTCGCCGGTCAGGACCAGGCGGTAGTGCGTGTACGAGCCCGGTTTCGCGATGGAGAACGCCCGGGTCTGCTTGTCCCAGGTGAAGGACTCACCGGAGCGCTTGTCCAGGTCGGTCCACTTGGTGCCGTCGGACGAGCCCTGGAGGACCCATCCGGTCGGCGCCGTCGTGTGGTCCGCCGAGGACGTCAGCGTGTACTGGACTCCCTTGGTGGCGACGGACGTCGGCAGCTCCACCGCCGTCACGCTCGCGGCTGTCGCCGAGGTGTTGTCGAACAGCGCGCCCGCACCCTTCAGAGCATCCGTGCGCGGCGCCGGCACCTTGTCGTCCTTGGTGATCGACACGGGCGCGGCGTTCTTCCCGGTACCCCAGGAGGACGGCTTCGGGCCCATGTCGAACTCCAGCATCGCGCCCTTGGAGATGAGCGAGTGGGGGAGTGAAGTCGACGTCCATTTCTTGCCGTTGACCTTCAGGCCCTGCACATACACGTTCTTCGTGCTGTTCTTGGGCGCCTTGACGACAAGGTCCTTGCCGTTCTCCAGATGGACCGTCGCCTTGGTGAACAGCGGGGAGCCGATGGCGTATTCACCACTGCCCATCACCAGCGGATAGAAGCCGAGCGCGGAGAAGAGGTACCAGGCCGACTGTTCGCCGTTGTCCTCGTCGCCGTGGTAGCCCTGCCCGATATCGCTGCCGGTGTAGAGGCGGGACATGACCTCGCGCACATTCTCCTGTGTCTTCCAGGGCTGGCCCGCCGCGTCGTACATGTAATTCACGTGGTGGGCAACCTGGTTGGAGTGCCCGTACTGGCCCATCCGTACGTCACGGGCCTCCGTCATCTCGTGGATGACCCCGCCGTAGGAGCCCACGAACTCCGGCGAAGCCGTCTCCGGTGTGGCGAAGTACGTGTCGAGCTTGTCCGCCAATCCGCTCTGGCCGCCGTACAGGTTGGCGAGACCCTTTGAGTCCTGCGGCGCCGTGAAGGCGTATCCCCACCCATTGGTCTCGGTGTAGTCGTAGCCCCACACGCGCGGGTCGTACTCGGACGACTCGACCCGCCAGTCGCCGCTCGCGTCCTTGCCCTGGAAGAAGCCGGCCTGGGAGTCGAAGAGATTCACATAGTCCTGGGCCCGGTTGAGGAAGTACGCGGCTTCTTCCTTGTAACGCTTCTCGCCGGTCTTCTTGTAGAGGGCCTCGCCCATCTTGGCGATGCCGTAGTCGTTCAGATAGCCCTCCAGAGCCCAGGAGAGGCCCTCGTGCGTGTCCGTGCTCGTGTAGCCGAGGAAGGGCGAGGTGGCCATGCCCTTGCGGCCCACACCGGACGACGGGGGGACGACGGTCGCGTTCTTGACGGCTGCGTCGTACGCCGACTCCGCGTCGAAGTCGACGCCCTTCACATACGCGTCGGCGAACGCCACGTCCGAGGACGTACCGGTCATCAGGTCCGCGTATCCGGGCGAGGACCAGCGCGAGGTCCAGCCGCCGTCCTTGTACTGCTGCACGAACCCGTCGACCATCTCACCGGCCTGATCGGGCGTCAGTAGTGAGTAGGCCGGCCAGGTCGTCCGATAGGTGTCCCAGAAGCCGTTGTTGACGTACACCTTGCCGTCGACGATCTTCGCGCCGGTGTGGGTGGGGGTGTCCGGGTTCGGCATGGGCGAGAAGGGCGAGGCGTACTGGTACTTCGAACCGACCTTCTCGAAGCCGGAGTTGGGGTACAGGTACAGCCGGTACATGCTGGAGTACAGCGTGGTCAGCTGGTCCGGAGTCGCGCCCTCGACCTCGACGGTGTCGAGGATGTCGTCCCACTGCTGCTGGGCACGCGCCTTGACCTTCGCGAAGGACGTGCCGTCGGGGATCTCCTGGCGGAGGTTGTCCTTGGCCTGGTCGACGCTGATGAGCGAGGTGGCGAGGCGCAGCGTGACGGTGCGGTCGTCGCCGGCGTCGAACTTCAGGTAGCCCTTGACTCCGGATGAGGCGCCTTCCGTGACGGGCGCGTCGAACACCCCGTACACGAAGAGGCGGGTGGCCCCGGTCGACAGCCCGGACTTCACGTCCGAGTAGCCGGTGACGATCCCGTTCTCCTTGTCGAGCGTCAGCCCGGCCTGGTCGGTGACGTTGTCGAAGACCACGCTCGCGTCGTCACCGGGATAGGTGAACCGCAGAGCGGCCGCGTGGTCGGTGGGCGCCATCTCAGCCTTGAGACCGTTCTCGAAGGTGACGCCGTAGTAGTACGGGCGCGCGACCTCGTTGTCGTGGCTGAAGGCGAGTTCGCGTGCGTCGCGGCCGGTGTCGGGGGTGCCGGACGCCGCGGACGGCATCACCTGGAAGGTCTGCCGGTCACCCATCCAGGGGCTCGGCTCATGGCTCGCGCTGAACGCCTGGATGGTGGGCAGGTTGTCCGCGTTGTTGGCCCGCGCGTAGTCGTAGAGCCAGCTGAGCGAGCCCGCGTTGGTCACCGGCGTCCAGAAGTTGAAGCCGTGCGGGACGGCCGTCGCCGGGAAGTTGTTGCCGCGCGAGAAGCCGCCGCTGGAGTTGGTGCCGCGGATGGTCGAGGCGTAGTCGGACAGATGCGCCTTCGGCTTCTCGGGTGCGACGGTCTTCAGTGTCACGTCGTCGAGCCAGCCGCGGAACTTCGCCGGGCCCTTCGGGGAGTCGTACCCGACCAGGATCCGGTCCACAGTCTTGCCCGCCGCGACCGAACCGATCCGCGAGGAGACGCTGTTCCACTGGTTGACGTAGAGGACCTGGGACGCGCCCTGCCCCTGCGGTGTCAGCGCGAACCCGTGCTGGTCCAGGGCCTTGAGGCCACTCAGATAGGTGCCGTCCGTGAAGACCAGGTCCACGGCCACGTTCGTGGCGTCGTAGTCCAGGTCGCCGTCCGCCATCGACGGGAAGATCTTGTACGACAGCTCCGTGTTGCGGCCGACGGCCACGTTCACGTCGAAGACCTTGTTGTACGAGTACGCCTGGCCGTCCGCCTTGTGCGTACCGGCGTACCGCAGTGCCCGCTTGCCGGTGAAGCCCGCGCCCGCCTTGGCCGTCGGGGAGCCGCTCGGACCGCGGTCCACCAGCGAGAGCATGTCCTTGGGCGTCGGGTCGTCGGTGGCGCCCGTGGAGAACTGGACGTCGGCGAGTTGAAGGATGCCGCCGCTGACGTTCTTGGTGATGTCGAGCCGGAAGTGCTGGTACTCGACGGGACTCGCGATGTCGTACGACTTTGTCTGGAACCTTTCGGCGAAGGACTCGCCGGAGCGGGTGTCGAGGGTCTTCCAGTCCTTGCCGTCCGTGGAGCCCTGCAGGGTCCAGTCCTGGGGGTCGCGCTCGTCGTGGTCGTTGGCCGAGGTCAGCGCGTACGTGACCACCTTGACCGGGGCGCTCAGGTCGAACTCCGCCCAGCCGCTGGACTCGAAGACCAGCCACTTGGTGCTCGGTTCGAGGTCGGCGAGGTTCTCCTTCACCTCGCCGCCGCCCGTGTTCTCGGCACTGGCCCGGACATCGGTGACCTGGTCGGTCACATTGCCGGGGATGCCGGCGCTGTAGCCGCCGTCGACACCGGACGAACGCTTTGTCCCGTCCGGCGCCGTGTCAACGGTGTTCAGCCAGTCCGGGGCCGGATCGTCCGTCTCGAACGAGGACGCGAACTCACGGTCGGGGGCCGCCGCCTGGGCCGGCTGGGCGACCGTCACGCCCTGTGAGGCGACCAGCAGGGAGAGGGCGGCCACTCCCACGGCCGTGGCGGAACTCCATCTGTGTCGTGCCGAAGAACTCCGTCTGTACCGAGCTCCGTGCTGCATAAGAGAGCACCCTCCCTACACCTGGACAACGTTGTCAGAATCGCTGCGCAAGGACCAGTAGGGAGTCAAGTTGTCAGTGATGTCAAGGGTGTTGAATGTGGCGTCCGTGGTGAATATCGCACGACAAGCCGCGCATTGCTCCCATCGTGGGAGGTTGGCACCCTGTGGATCTTCTGCGGAGGAACGCGTGGCTGTCCCACATTTCCGCGAGGTCTCAACTCGGAAAAGACCAACAGCCAAACGTGCATTCGATCTTGCTCCATTGGCGTGAAGTGGACTATACCTGTCGGCGTCAGCCCCTGTTCATCGGCTGTGTACAGGCGCGACTCGGGGGAAATATGGAGGCGGTGGACTGTGTCACTTACACCGATCACCGCGTCGTTCCACTGAATCCCTCATGTACGACCCCAGCTTGACCCAACCGCGGTGCCGGGGAGGATCCGGTTCACCGCCTGAGTCCTGAAGAAGGCGAGGACTTGAGCATGGGATCCACTTCCGCCGAGAACAGCAACCCCGAGGGTGTCGGACGGCGCGATCTGATCAAGCGGTCGGCAGCGCTTGGCCTGATTTCCGTACCGACGATGAGCTTTTTGTCCGCTTGCGCCAGCGGCGGGGGCGACGACACCTCCGACGACACGAACAAGGGCGAGACCAGCGCGGAGAACCCCTTCGGCGTGGCGAAGAGCGGTGCGCTCGACGTCGTCATCTTCAAGGGCGGTTACGGCGACGACTACGCCAAGGCGTGGGAGGCAGCCTTCGACAAGAAGTGGGGCACCAAGAGCGCTCACACCGGCACCCAGGAGATCACCGGCAAGCTCCAGCCGCGCTTCAACAACAACACCCCGCCGGACGTCGTCGACGACTCGGGCGCCCAGCAGATCAAGCTGGACGTGCTCTTCAAGAACGGCCAGCTTCTCGACCTGGCCGCCGTGCTCGACGCTCCGTCCATCGACGACCCGAGCAAGAAGGTCCGCGACACCCTGATCGCCGGCACGCTCGACCCGGGTCTGCAGGGCGGCAAGAACGTCGCTCTCCCGTACGTCTACACGGTGTGGGGCCTGTGGTACTCAGGCAAGCTCTTCAAGGACAAGGGCTGGACGGCGCCCAAGACCTGGGACGAGTTCCTCGCCATCTGTAAGGAGGCCAAGGCCGACGGCATCGGGGGTCTCGCGCACCAGGGCAAGTTCCCGTACTACATCAACGTCGCCATCATGGACCTGATCGCCAAGAAGGGCGGTCTGGACGCCATGAAGGCGATCGACAACCTCGACCCGAAGGCGTTCGTCGGTAGCGACGCCGCGCAGGCGGGCATCGAGGCCATCTACGAGGTCGTCGAGAAGGGCTATCTGATGGCCGGCACCAACGGCCTGACGCACACCGAATCGCAGACCCGCTGGAACCAGTACAAGGCTGCCTTCATCACCTCCGGCTCGTGGCTGGAGAACGAGCAGCTCAAGCAGACCCCGGACGACTTCGACATGAAGTTCCTGCCGATGCCGGTCCTGGCCGACAGCCAGCTGCCGTTCGAGGCGATCCGGGCCGGCTCCGGTGAGCCCTTCATCATCCCGGCGAAGGCCCAGAACCTCCCCGCGGCCCAGGAGTTCCTGCGGTCCATGCTCTCCAAGGAGTGGTCGACGCTCTTCGCCCAGCAGGCGAACTCGCTGAGCATCCTCAAGGACGGTGTCGACTCCGGCGTCGAACTGCGCCCCGGAACCCAGTCCACGGTCGAGGCCTCGAAGGCCGCGGGCGACAACACCTTCAACTTCCTGTACCCGAACTGGTACAGCGAGATGGACGTCTCGATTCAGAACGCGTCAAATGAACTGATGGCCAAGCGAATTCAGCCCGCGGAATGGCTGAAGCGCTCCCAGGCGGCAGTCGACAAGGCGGCCAAGGACCCGGACGCCAAGAAGAACCACCGCGACTGATCAAGCACACCGGAACACCAGGGGCAGGGTGCCATGCGAAAAGGGCAGTACCGGTTTGTCGCGGGGTTTCTCCTCGCACCATTGGCTCTGTATCTGATCTTCGTGATCTGGCCGTACATACAGACCATCGGCTACTCCTTCACCGACTGGCAGGGGCAGTCGCAGACATTCAGTTTCGTCGGTCTGGACAACTACAAGGCGTTGTTCCAGGACGACATCTTCCTGGATGCGATCTGGCACAACATCCTGTTCCTGGTGTTCATCCCGGTGGTCACCATCCTGCTCGCCCTGTTCTTCGCCTTCATGGTGAACGCGGGCGGGCGGGGCGGCGCCGGCGGAGTGCAGGGCGTCACGGGTTCGGGCTTCTACAAAATCGTCTACTTCTTCCCGCAGGTGCTTTCGCTGGCGATCCTCGCGGTGCTCTTCGGGGCGGTCTACCGAAGCGACGAGGGCGGTCTGCTCAACGGTGTCCTGATCAAACTGGGCCTGGTGGACGTGAACAGCCCGATCGAGTGGATGAACGAGCCCAACCTGGTCCTGTGGTGCCTGATGGCCGTGGTGGTCTGGCACGGCGTCGGCTTCTACCTGGTGCTGTTCTCGGCGGCGATGCAGTCCGTCCCGAAGGACATCTACGAGTCCGCGCTGCTCGACGGCGCGGGTCGCGCGCAGACCTTCTTCCGGGTGACCCTGCCGCTGCTGTGGGACACCGTGCAGACCGCCTGGGTGTATCTGGGCATCATCGCGATGGACATGTTCGTCCTGGTCTCCACCATGACCTCGGGCACCGGCTACGGCGGCGGCCCCGACCACCACAGCGACGTCATGGCGAACGTGATGATGCGCAACTTCCTCTACTTCGGAAAGAGCGGCTACGCCTGCGCCATGGGCGTGATCATGCTGCTCCTCACCCTGATCCTGTCCGTGGTCACGCTGCGCGCCACCCGCCGCGAGCGCATCGAGTTCTGAGGCGGAGACAGACTATGAGCGCACCCATCAAGGAGCCGACGCAGACCGGCGACGGCATCCCCGGCCAGCGGTCGGTCAGCAAGGCGCCGCCGCGGCCGGGCGACGCCGGGCGCACCGAGGGCGTCGCCCTCAACGCCTTCTCGCACGGATTCCTCGTCCTGTGGGCCGTGTTGATCATCCTTCCGCTGATCTGGCTGGTCCTGAGCTCCTTCAAGACCGACGCGCAGATCGGCGGCTCGGCCCTGAGCTGGCCGTCGAACTGGCAGTTCGACGTCTTCAGCAGGGCCTGGGACAAGGGCATCGGCGACTACTTCACGAACACCCTCATCGTGCTCGTCTTCTCGGTCCCGCTGACCATGCTCTTCGGCTCGATGGGGGCCTACGTCCTGGCCCGCTACGAGTTCCCGGGCAACCGCTTCATCTACTACTTCTTCGTCGGCGGGGCGATGTTCCCCGTGTTCCTCGCCCTGGTGCCGCTGTTCTTCATGGTCAAGCGTCTCGACATGTTGAACACGTACCAGGGGCTGATCCTGGTGTACGTCGCCTACTCGATGCCGTTCACCGTCTTCTTCATGCACGCCTTTTTCCGGACACTCCCGACGGCGGTCTTCGAGGCGGCGATCCTCGACGGCGCGTCACACACCCGGGCCTTCTTCCAGGTCATGCTGCCCATGGCCAAGCCCGGCCTGCTGAGCGTCGGCATCTTCAACGTCCTGGGCCAGTGGAACCAGTACATCCTCCCGTCCGTCCTGATGCAGCCACAGAAGGGCGGCGATCCCGAGCGCTATGTCCTGACCCAGGGCCTCATCCAGCTTCAGCAGCAGCAGGGTTACGCCACCGACCTCCCCGTCCTCTTCGCGGGCGTGACCATCGCGATGATCCCCATGCTCGTCGTGTACCTCTCCTTCCAGCGCCAGGTGCAGGGAGGTCTCACTTCGGCGACGCTCAAGTAGTGCTTCGACGCGCTGTTCGCGCTCGTCGCCTCCGGCCCGGGAGTGGCGAGTATGTGTCCGCAGGGTGACGGAAACGGAACGGGACTCGACGGTCCCGATTTTCGTCAAGGACTTGACTGCGGTAACCCGTTCAGCGGAGCTTGGAGTTCACAACTTGTAAGTGACCCGGGTTCCGCTGCTGTGACCCGGATCACATGGGCGGCATCGGGGCCGCCCGCTTAGGGCAGGAGTGGATGAGTCGATGGAGACTCCGGGGTCGCAGTCGTCGCTGCACCGAGCCAATCTGGAGCGCGTCGTGCGTGCGGTGCGCCTTGCGGGTTCGCTCACGCAGGCGGAGATCGCGAGGACGACGGGCCTGTCCGCGGCGACCGTCTCCAATATCGTCCGGGAGCTCAAGGACGGGGGAACGGTCGAGGTCACACCCACTTCGGCGGGTGGCCGCAGGGCCCGCAGCGTCAGTCTCAGCGGCGACGCGGGCATCGTCATCGGCGTCGACTTCGGGCATACGCATCTGCGCGTCGCGATCGGGAACCTCGCTCATCAGGTGCTCGCCGAAGAGTCCGAGCCGCTCGATGTGGACGCCTCCGCCGCACAGGGCTTCGACCGGGCGGAAGAGCTGGTCAGCCGCCTGATCGCGGTGACCGGGGTGGACCGTTCGAAGATCGCCGGCGTGGGTCTCGGTGTGCCGGGGCCCATCGACGTCGAGTCGGGGACCCTCGGTTCCACCGCGATCCTGCCGGGCTGGACAGGCACGAAGCCCGCCGAGGAGCTGGGGGGCCGCCTCGGAGTGCCGGTGCACGTGGACAACGACGCCAACCTGGGCGCGCTGGGGGAGCTGGTCTGGGGCGGTGGGCGCGGGGTCAAGGATCTGGCGTACATCAAGGTCGCGAGCGGTGTCGGCGCGGGCCTGGTGATCAACGGCAAGATCTACCGCGGCCCTGGCGGTACGGCCGGAGAGATAGGGCATATCACCCTTGATGAATCCGGCCCTGTCTGCCGCTGCGGCAATCGGGGCTGCCTGGAGACCTTCACGGCCGCCCGTTACGTACTGCCGCTCCTCCAGTCCAGTCACGGCACGGATCTGAGCATGGAAGGCGTCGTCAGGCTGGCGCGGGACGGCGATCCCGGCTGCCGTCGGGTGATCGCCGACGTCGGCCGCCATATCGGGAGCGGCGTCGCGAACCTCTGCAATTTGCTCAACCCGAGCCGGGTGGTCCTGGGGGGCGATCTCGCCGAGGCCGGAGAGCTGGTTCTCGGGCCCATAAGGGAGTCGGTGAGCCGGTACGCGATCCCCAGTGCCGCACGTCAACTGACGGTGCTGCCAGGGGCCCTTGGCGGCCGTGCGGAAGTCCTCGGGGCGCTCGCTCTCGCGCTCAGCGAGATGGGCGATTCAACCCTTTTGGACGGGTCGCTGACCACCGCAAGCCCCGCCTTCACTTAGAGAACGCACGAGGCCGTTGCCATCTCGTTAAGTATTTACTTCTTGACGTCGCACGCATGGCCGAGTTGACTTCGAGCCACCTCGGCCGCAACGACGCGGCCTCGTCAGGGAGGTTTCACCAAATGAACACGTTCGCGCGTCGTGCCGCAGTGGCTCTCACCGCCACCGCAATGGCAGCGTCGCTCGCCGCTTGCGGCGAGGCCGGGGATGGCGACAACTCGTCGAAGGACAACAAGACCATCGGTCTTCTTCTCCCCGAGAGCAAGACCACGCGTTACGAGTCGTTCGACTACCCGCTGATCAAGGCGAAGGTCGCGGAGCTCTGCTCCGACTGCAAGGTCGACTACAAGAACGCCAGCGAGAACGTCTCCACCCAGAAGCAGCAGTTCGACGACCTGATCACCTCCGGTGTGAAGGTCATCATCCTTGACACGGTGGACTCCCCGTCCGCCAAGGCGTGGGTGCAGGAAGCCGCCGACAAGGACGTGAAGGTCGTCGCCTACGACCGCCTCGCCGAGGGCCCGGTCTCCGCGTACGTCTCCTTCGACAACGAGAAGGTCGGCGAGCTCCAGGGTCAGGCCCTGGTCGACGCGCTGGGCTCCAAGGCCGCCACCGCCAACGTGGTGATGATCAACGGCAAGGAGAGCGACCCGAACGCCGCGCTGTTCAAGGCGGGCGCGCACTCGGTCCTCGACACCAAGGTCGGCAAGATCGTCTACGAGCAGTCCGGTGAGTGGGACCCGGCCGTCGCGGGCCAGAAGGTCGGCGCCGCCATCACCTCGCTCGGCAAGGACGGCTTCGACGCGGTCTACTCCGCGAACGACGGCATGGCCGGTGGCATCATCGCCGCCCTCGAGTCGGCCGGCATCAAGAACATCCCGGTCGGCGGTCAGGACTCCGAGCTCGCCGCCCTCCAGCGGATCCTCGCCGGCACGCAGTCCTTCACGATCTACAAGCCGTACAAGCCGGAGGCCGAGAAGACCGCCGAGATCGCGGTCAACCTCCTGAACGGCAAGTCGATCGACTCGCTGGCCGACACCAAGAGCGACAGCCCCAGCAACAAGGGCATCCCGTCGTCGCTCCTGCAGCCGACCGTCGTGACCAAGGACAACATCAAGGACACGGTCGTCAAGGACGGTCTCTGGAAGGCGTCCGACATCTGCACCGCCGACTACGCCGCGGCCTGCAAGGCAGCCGGCATCGAGTAAATCCGCAGAACCGGTACGGCGCCCCGCTTCCTCAGCTGCCCCGCGAACGGGGCGGGGCGCCCTACCCACTGCCGGATCCTTGACCACCGGCCGCCACCCCGACCAGGGAGCCGCGCGGCCGGTGATTTTCCCCCTCTCAGGGCCGCATCCCCCCGCGGCTCTTGCACAACTCAGTTTTTCGCGCGTTGATGCGGACGTAGTCCCGTTCCTGGTGCTGCACATCAGCCCCGTTCCCGGGTGCTGCTCGTCCAGCGCGCGGTATCCCCGCCGGTCAGGCGGCGAAGGAGATGGTTCACGTGTCCGCTACGCCCGTGCTGGCGTTGCGCGGAGTGTCCAAGCGGTTCGGTGCGGTTCAGGCGCTCACCGATGTCGATCTGGATGTTTCCGCAGGCCAAGTGGTCGCCCTGGTGGGTGACAACGGCGCCGGTAAGTCGACGCTCGTCAAGACGATCGCGGGTGTCCACCCGATCGACGAGGGCGTCATCGAGTGGGAGGGCAAGCCCGTCTCGATCGGCCGGCCGCACGATGCCCAGAACCTGGGCGTCGCCACCGTCTACCAGGACCTCGCCCTGTGCGACAACCTGGACGTCGTGGCCAACCTCTTCCTCGGACGTGAACTCGGCAAGGCAGCCGTGCTCGACGAGGTCGCCATGGAGAAGCGGGCCAAGGAGCTCCTTGACACCCTCTCCATCCGCATCCCCAGCGTGCGCATCCCGATCGCGTCGCTCTCCGGCGGCCAGCGCCAGGTCGTGGCGATCGCCCGCGCCCTGGTCGGCAACCCCAAGGTCGTGATCCTCGACGAGCCCACCGCGGCTCTCGGCGTCGAGCAGACCGCGCAGGTCCTCGACCTCGTCGAGCGACTGCGCGAGCGCGGCCTCGCCGTCATCCTCATCACCCACAACATGGCTGATGCGAAGGCCGTCGCCGACGAGGTTGCGGTTCTGCGGCTCGGCCGCAACAACGGTGTCTTCGAAGTGAAGAGCACCTCCCAGGAAGAAATCATCTCCGCCATCACGGGCGCCACGGACAACGCCGTGACCCGTCGTGCAGCCCGTAGCAACGGGGAGGTTCAGAAGTGAGCACCGACAAGACCTCCACGCCCGAGGCGAGCGAGGCGGCCACGCCTCAGGACGAGCACATCGTCGAGAATCCGGAGGCCGCCGCCGGGGCCAACCCCGCGGTCGACCCCCGGCTGCTCATCCGTGAAGAGGGCATCAGCGGCTACCTCACCGAGTTCAAGCGGAAGCTCCGCGGTGGCGAACTCGGCGCCGTCCCGGTCGTCTCCGGCCTGATCATCATCTGGGCCATCTTCCAGTCCACCACCGGGCGCTTCCTGGAGCCGGACAACCTCAGCAACATCGCGCAGTACATCGTCGGCCCCGGCCTCATCGCCACCGGCATCGTCTTCGTGCTGCTGCTCGGTGAGATCGACCTGTCGGCCGGTTCCGTCGCCGGTCTGACCGCGGCGCTCGCCGCCGTGATGGCCGTCAAGAACGGGATGAACGAGACGCAGGCCGTGGTGCTCGCGCTGCTCGCCGCGGCCGCCATCGGTGCGCTGCACGGCTTCTTCTTCGCCAAGATCGGCGTCCCGGCGTTCGTCGTCACCCTGGCCGGATTCCTAGGCTGGAGCGGCCTCCAGCTCCAGGTCCTGGGCAACACGCTCTCGCTCAACAACATCGCCGACGGTGTCATCTACTCGCTGAACAACACCTACTTCTCCAACGTCGCCTGGGCCAACACCGCGGCCGTCATCGCGGTCGCCGTCCACGCGCTGTCCCAGCTCAGCGACCGGCGCCGGCGCAAGGCCGTCGATCTGCCGCACCGCCCTCTCAGCGAGGTCGCGCTGCGCTCCGGCGTCGTCGCGGCGCTCGCCTTCGGTGTCGCGGCCGTCTTCAACCAGGCCCGCGGTTTGCCGCTCGGCATCACGATCTTCCTGGTCATCGTCGTGGTTTCCAGCTTCGTGCTGCGCCGCACCCGCTACGGCCGGCAGATCTTCGCCGTCGGTGGCGGCATCGAGGCCGCCCGCCGTGCCGGTATCAACGTCGCCTGGATCCGCATCTCGGTGTTCACGATCTCCGGGTTCCTCGCGGGCCTCGGCGGTCTGTTCATCGCTTCGCAGTCCGGCGTCGCGGACAGCAACCTCGGTGGCGGCAACACCCTGATGATGTCCATCGCGGCTGCCGTCATCGGTGGCACCAGCCTCTTCGGCGGCCGGGGCACCCCCTGGTCGGCGGTGCTCGGCATCCTGGTCATCCAGTCGATCATCACGGGCCTGTACATGGGAGGCAGCTCCACCCAGGCCGTGCAGTTCATGATCACCGGAGTGGTGCTGCTGGCCGCCGTCGTCCTGGACTCGGTCTCGCGCCGTACCCAGAAATCGGCAGGCCGCGCATAGCGTTCGCACCTCTGATCGAAGTGCCCGGTACCAATGGCGGTACCGGGCACTTCTATGTCCGGACATAGTGAGCAAGTGAGGGAACACCCGTACGACGATTTACAGCCGTTCGCGTGACGTACAACGCAGAGCCCGGACGCCGACATGAAAGGCGGAACATTAGACTCGACAGACCCGGCAAAGCTCGAACAGCTCTATCGCAAGGAGGCACGGGTGCCGCTGCTGACCCGCATCAGGGGACCGCGCGATCTGGACCGGCTCAGCCTGGAGCAGTTGGACCAGCTGGCAGACGAGATCAGGACCTTTCTCGTCGACGCGGTCTCCAAGACCGGCGGCCACCTCGGCCCGAACCTCGGTGTCGTCGAGCTCACCATCGCTCTGCACCGTGTCTTCGAGTCGCCCAAGGACAGGGTGCTGTGGGACACGGGCCACCAGTCCTACGTCCACAAGCTGCTCACCGGCCGTCAGGACTTCTCGAAGCTGAAGATGAAGGGCGGCCTCTCCGGCTACCCCTCGCAGGCCGAGTCGGAGCACGACGTCATCGAGAACTCGCACGCCTCCACGGTGCTTGGTTGGGCCGACGGTCTCGCGAAGGCGAACGAGGTCCTGAAGCGTGAGGACCACGTGGTCGCGGTCATCGGCGACGGCGCCCTCACCGGCGGCATGGCCTGGGAGGCGCTCAACAACATCGCCGACGCCAGGGACCGCCCCCTGGTGATCGTCGTCAACGACAACGAGCGCTCGTACGCACCGACCATCGGCGGTCTGGCGAACCACCTGGCGACCCTGCGGACCACCGACGGCTACGAGCGTTTCCTGGCCCGCGGCAAGGACCTCCTGGGGCGCACCCCGGTCGTCGGCAAGCCCCTCTACGAGACCCTGCACGGTGCCAAGAAGGGCCTCAAGGACTTCATCGCCCCGCAGGGCATGTTCGAGGACCTCGGCCTCAAGTACGTCGGCCCGATCGACGGCCACGACATCGAGGCCCTGGAGTCGGCCCTCGCCCGCGCCAAGCGCTTCGGCGGCCCGGTCATCGTGCACTGCCTCACCGAGAAGGGCCGCGGCTATCAGCCCGCCCTCCAGGACGAGGCGGACCGCTTCCACGGCATCGGCCCCATCCACCCCGACACCGGCCTGCCGATCAAGGCCTCGGGCGCCGACTGGACCTCCGTCTTCGGCGACGAGATGCTCGCGCTCGGCAAGGAGCGCGAGGACATTGTCGCGATCACCGCCGCGATGCTCCAGCCGGTCGGCCTGAAGAGGTTCGCCGACGCCTTCCCGAACCGCATCTACGACGTCGGCATCGCCGAGCAGCACGGCGCCGTCTCCGCGGCCGGCCTCGCCACCGGCGGGCTGCACCCCGTCTTCGCCGTCTACGCCACCTTCCTCAACCGCGCCTTCGACCAGGTGCTGATGGACGTGGCCCTGCACAAGTGCGGGGTGACCTTCGTCCTGGACCGGGCCGGCGTCACCGGCACCGACGGCGCCTCCCACAACGGCATGTGGGACATGTCGATCCTCCAGGTCGTGCCGAGCCTGCGGCTTGCCGCGCCGCGCGACGCCGACCAGGTGCGCGCCCAGCTGCGCGAGGCCGTCGAGGTCACCGACGCGCCGACCGTGGTCCGCTTCTCCAAGGGCGCGGTCGGCCCGGCCGTACCCGCCGTGGGCCGGATCGGTGGCATGGACGTGCTGCGCGAGCCGGGCACCGACACCCCGGACGTCCTGCTCGTCTCGGTCGGCGCCCTCGCGCCGATGTGCCTGGAGATCGCCGTCCTCCTCGACAAGCAGGGCATCTCCACGACCGTCGTCGACCCGCGCTGGGTCAAGCCCGTCGACGAGGCCATGGCCCCGCTCGCCGAGCAGCACCGCGTGGTCGTCACCGTCGAGGACAACTCCCGTGTCGGCGGCGTCGGTTCGACGATCGCGCAGGCCCTGCGCGACGCGGGAGTCGACGTACCGCTGCGCGACTTCGGCATCCCGCCGCGCTTCCTCGACCACGCCTCCCGCAAGGAGGTCATGACGGAGATCGGCCTGACCGCGCCGGACATCGCCCGCCAGGTCACCGGCCTCGTGTCCAAGCTCGACGGGCGGTTCGAGCGCACCACCGCGGAGGCCGTGGACGCCGTCGACGCGGTGCAGCCCGCGCGCGACTGACGTACCCCGTAGGTCCCTTGGGCCGGTTCCATCACTCTGAAGGGGTGGTGAAACCGGCCCATTCGCGTGAACATGTCCGCGCCGGGGCATGCGCAGCACACGCCCCCTCGATCATGTCGAGGACGTCAAGCGTGGAGGTACACCCGTGAGCAGCACCGTCTTCAGAACGAAGAAGGTCGAACAATCGATCTTGGACACTGAGGAGCCGGAGCACGCACTCAAGAAGTCGCTGTCCGCTCTGGATCTCACCGTCTTCGGCGTCGGAGTCATCATCGGCACCGGCATCTTCGTGCTCACCGGCACGGTCGCCAAGAACAACGCCGGCCCCGCCGTCGCCCTGGCCTTCGTGGTGTCCGGGGTCGTCTGCGCGCTTGCCGCCCTCTGCTACGCCGAGTTCGCGTCCACGGTCCCGGTGGCCGGCTCCGCCTACACCTTCTCCTACGCCTCGCTCGGCGAGCTGCCCGCCTGGATCATCGGCTGGGACCTCGTCCTTGAGTTCGCGCTCGGCACGGCGGTGGTCGCCGTCGGCTGGTCCGGGTACGTCGCTTCGCTTCTGGACAACGCGGGCTGGCACCTGCCGGAGGCGCTCAGCGGAAGAGAAGGGGCCGACGGCTTCGGCTTCGACATCCTGGCCGCCGCCCTCGTGCTGGTGCTCACCGGCATTCTCGTGCTCGGCATGAAGCTCTCCGCGCGGATCACCTCGCTCGTCGTCGCCATCAAGGTGGTCGTCGTCCTCGTCGTGATCGTCGCGGGCGCCTTCTTCATCAAGGCCGACAACTACGACCCGTTCATCCCGAAGGCGCAGACGGTGGAGGCCGGCGCCGATCTCCAGTCGCCGCTCATCCAGCTGATGTTCGGCTGGGCGCCCTCCAACTTCGGCGTGATGGGCATCTTCACCGCCGCCTCGGTCGTCTTCTTCGCCTTCATCGGCTTCGACGTCGTGGCCACGGCCGCGGAGGAGACGAAGAACCCGCAGCGAGACATGCCACGCGGCATCCTCGGCTCGCTGGTCATCTGCACCACCCTGTACGTCGCGGTGGCGATCGTCGTGACCGGCATGCAGAAATACACCGACCTGTCCGTGGACGCCCCGCTCGCCGACGCGTTCAAGGCCACCGGGCACCCCTGGTTCGCGGGCTTCATCAGCTTCGGTGCCGCCGTCGGCCTGACCACGGTCTGCATGATCCTGCTCCTCGGCCAGACCCGGGTCTTCTTCGCGATGAGCCGCGACGGACTGCTGCCGCGGTTCTTCTCGCACGTCCACCCGCGCTTCAGGACCCCGCACCGGCCGACCATCCTGCTCGGTGTCATCATCGCGATCCTCGCGGGCTTCACCAGCCTGAGTGAACTCGCCGAACTGGTGAACATCGGCACGCTGTTCGCCTTCGTCGTCGTCGCGATCGGCGTGGTCATCCTGCGTCGCTCCCGCCCCGAACTGCCCCGCGCCTTCCGCACCCCCCTGGTGCCCTTCCTCCCCATCGTCTCGGTCCTTGCCTCGCTGTGGCTGATGCTGAACCTGCCCGCCGAGACCTGGCTGCGGTTCGGCATCTGGATGGTGATCGGCTTCGTCATCTACTTCCTGTACGGGCGTTCGCACAGCCGTCTCGGCCTCCAGGAGAAGGCGACGGCGGGCGCGGTGCCGAAGCCGCAGAGCGGCGACTCCAAGTAATTCCCTTTCAAGCCCGGTTGGTGCTCCGGCCCCGTATGTCCCGCTTCGGTGGAGACTGCGGGGCCGGATAGCGTGCACCGTATGCTCGCCGAGCTCCTGGAATCACCACGCTCCGTAGCCGAGTCGCGAGGATCGGACCGCGCCTACTGGAGACGGCTCCTGCCCCTCCTGGCGCTACTCGCCTGCGTCACACGGGCCCCCTCCTTCATACGCCCGCTGTGGAACCCCGACGAGGGCTATCTCGCCGTACAGGCGCGGATACTGGCGAACGGGGGAGAGCTCTACTCGACCGTCGTGGACCGCAAGCCCCCGCTCGTGCCGTGGCTGTACGAGGCGGCCTTCGCGGTGTCCGGCTCCGGTTCACTCACTTCGGTACGGGTCCTCGCGGTCGTGGCCCAGCTGTCCACCGCCGTGCTGCTCGCGTCGCTGGCCCGGCGCCGCTGGGGCGACCGGGCGGGGCGCACGGCGGGCCTGCTCTATCTGCTGGTCTCCATCGGGCTCAACCCCGAGGACGCGCAGGCCGCGACCTTCGAGGTGTTCATGCTGCCGTGCACGGCCGCGGCGATGTGGTGCGCGGACCGGCGCCGGTGGGGCGCGGCCGGGGCCGCCGTCGCGTGCGCGTTCCTGGCGAAGCAGACCGGCGGGGCGGTCCTTGTGCCGGTGGTGTGGCTGCTGTACCGGCACGGCGCATCCCGAACAGGCCTGGCGCGGCTCGCAGTTGGAGCGTTCCTGCCCGTCCTCTGCACGGCGCTGCTCACCGACCCGGCGGGATTCCTGTTCTGGACGGTCACCGGATCAGGTGCGTACGCCTCCTTCACCGGCTCCGAACTCCACGTCCTGGGCCGGGGGTTGACCAACACCGCGATCCTGGCGGTGGCCTGCGCGGGCCTGATCCCTCCGGTGGTACGAGTCCTGCGTATCGCCCGCACGGGTTCGGCGGAGCTCTGGCTGTGGCTGGCCTCCTCGGCGGCCGCGGTACTCCTCGGCTTCCACTTCTTCGGCCACTACTACCTGCAACTCATCCCGCCCATCGCCCTGTTGGCGACGGCCGCACTCCAGATCCTGCCCCGCGACCGGTTGGTGAGGGCGGTCCTCGCCTCCGCCTGCTGCTGCACCCTGTTCCTCGCCTGGGGCCTGTTCGCGCCGCGCCCCGACCTCAACCACGCACAACGCCTCGCGGCCGCGGTGGCCCACCGCACGGACCCCGGTGACCGGGTCCTCGTCTGGGGCATACATCCCGAGATCTACTGGCTGGCCGACCGCACCCCCGCCAGCCGCTTCCTCACCGCGGGCCTCCTCACCAACTACAGCGGCGGCCGCAACGGCCCTCAGGTCGGCGAGAAGTACGCCGTCGAGGGAGCCTGGCCGGTGTTCCGCGCGGAAATGGCGGCCCACCCCCCGGCCCTCGTCATCGACGACTCCCGCGACAAGCCGTACGCACCGAACCGGGTGCCGTCACTGCGGCGGCTGCTGGCAGGGGGCTACGAGGAAGTGGGCGTGGTGGACGGGGCGATGCTGTACGCGCGGGAACGAGGCTGATGCCTCCACCCCCTACGAGTCCCCCCGTACCGCCCGCGGTCCCACCACTTCGGCCCCGAACTCGCTCACCCGGCGCCGGAGTTCACGGTCCGCGGTCACCACCAGACAGGGGCGGCCGCGCGCCCCGGCCGCCAGCTCGACGATCCGGTCGTCCCCGCTCCCGGACGCCGCCTCCACCCGTACGCCCGGCACGGACTCCACGCCCCGGGCGGCACCCTCGACCACGAGGACGATCTCCACCGGACCCTCATGCCCGGGGACACCGTCCACCGCGAGCCGGTCCCGGAGCCGCTCCGCGGCACCCCGACGGTCCCGCCACCAGCCGTCGGGGACGGAGCCGACGACATTGGCGGCGTCGATGATCACGAGTGTTGTCACGGTGCTTCTTTACCACTCCACGCCTGGGCGGACGGGCGGGATGACGGATGACACGTGAGGTGAGCGAAATGTAGTAGTGCCCGGCACACCAATTGGCGTGCCGGGCACCGTACGTACGAGATCCGCTTACGCGGGGACGCTGGCCACGCCCTGCGCCAGGAACCGCTTCCCGTTCACCCGCTCCGACACACCCTCACGGTCCAGGTACGGAGTGATCCCGCCCAGGTGGAAGGGCCAGCCCGCGCCCGTGATCAGGCAGAGGTCGATGTCCTGCGCCTCGGCGACGACACCCTCGTCGAGCATGAGCCCGATCTCCTGGGCGACGGCGTCGAGGACACGGTCGCGGACCTGCTCCTCGGTCAGGACGACATCGCCCTGCTTCAGCAGCGCCGCGACCTCGGGGTCGAGCTCCGGCTTCCCGCTGTCGTACACGTAGAAGCCGCGCTTGCCCGCCTTGACGACGGCCGCGAGGTTCGGGGAGACCGTGAAACGGTCCGGGAAGGCCCGGTTGAGGGTCTCCGAGACGTGCAGGCCGATCGCGGGGCCGACCAGCTCAAGGAGGACCAGGGGAGACATCGGCAGGCCCAGCGGCTCGACCGCCTTCTCGGCGACCTCGACCGGCGTGCCCTCGTCGATGACGTTCTGGATCTCGCCCATGAACCGGGTGAGGATGCGGTTGACGACGAACGCCGGGGCGTCCTTCACCAGAACCGCGGTCTTCTTGAGCTTCTTGGCGACACCGAAGGCCGTGGCCAGCGAGGCGTCGTCCGTCTGCTCGCCGCGGACGATCTCGAGGAGCGGGAGGATCGCGACCGGGTTGAAGAAGTGGAAGCCGACGACCCGCTCGGGGTTCTTCAGCTTCGAGGCCATCTCCGTGACCGACAGCGAGGAGGTGTTGGTGGCGAGGATCGCGTGCGCCGGGGCGACCGCCTCGACCTCCGCGAACACCTGCTGCTTCACGCCGATCTCCTCGAAGACGGCCTCGATGATGAAGTCGGCGTCGGAGAAGCCCTCGGCCTTGTCGAGCACGCCGGTGACCAGGGCCTTGAGGCGGTTGGCCTTGTCCTGGTTGATCCGGGACTTCGACAGCAGCTTGTCGATCTCGGCGTGGACGTAGCCCACACCCTTGTCGACGCGCTCCTGATCGATGTCGGTCAGTACGACCGGCACCTCCAGGCGGCGCAGGAAGAGCAGGGCGAGCTGCGAGGCCATCAGACCCGCGCCCACGACGCCGACCTTGGTGATCGGACGGGCCAGGGACTTGTCCGGGGCGCCCGCCGGGCGCTTGCCGCGCTTCTGGACCAGGTTGAACGCGTAGATGCCGGAGCGCAGTTCACCGCCCATGATCAGGTCGGCGAGCGCCACGTCCTCGGCGTCGTAACCCTTCTGCAGGTCACCGTCCTTGGCCTCGGCGATGATCTCCAGCGCGCGGTACGCGGCCGGTGCCGTCCCGTGCACCTTGCTGTCGGCGACGAAACGGCCCTTGGCGACGGCCTGGTCCCAGGCCTCGCCGCGGTCGATCTCCGGGCGCTCGACGGTGATGGCGCCCTTGAGGACGGACGCCGTCCAGATCAGCGACTGCTCCAGGAAGTCGGCGCCCTCGAAGATGGCGTCGGCGATCCCGAGGTCGAAGACCTGCTGGCCCCTGAGCTGCTTGTTCTGGTTGAGCGAGTTCTCGATGATGACGCTCACCGCACGCTCGGCGCCGATCAGGTTCGGGAGCAGGGTGCAGCCGCCCCAGCCCGGGACCAGACCGAGGAAGACCTCGGGGAGTGAGAACGCGGGGAGCGCCTTGGAGACGGTCCGGTACGCGCAGTGCAGACCGACCTCGACGCCACCGCCCATCGCCGCGCCGTTGTAGTACGCGAAGGTCGGGACGGCCAGTGCCGCGAGCCGCTTGAAGACCTCGTGGCCGCCCTTGCCGATGGCGAGCGCGTCGTCGTGGTTCTTGAGGAGCTCCACGCCCTTGAGGTCCGCGCCGACCGCGAAGATGAACGGCTTGCCGGTGACGCCGACACCGACGATCTCGCCGGCCGCGGCCTCCGCCTCCACCTGGTCGATGGCGAGGTCGAGCTTCGCCAGCGAGGCCGGGCCGAACGTGGTCGGCTTGGTGTGGTCGAAGCCGTTGTCGAGCGTGATGAGCGCGAAACGCCCGGCGCCGAAGGGCAGGTCGAGGTGGCGTACGTTCGCCGACGTCACGACCTCGTCAGGGAACAGCTCGGCCGCACCCTTCAAAAGCTCAGCGGTGCTCACTTGCTGCCTCCGGCGGACTCGAAGTGCGGGTTCTCCCAGATGACCGTCGCGCCCATGCCGAAGCCGACGCACATGGTGGTCAGGCCGTAGCGGACGTCCGGCTGCTCCTCGAACTGGCGGGCCAGCTGCGTCATCAGGCGGACGCCGGAGGAGGCCAGCGGGTGGCCGTACGCGATGGCGCCGCCGTACTGGTTGACGCGCGCGTCGTCGTCGGCGATGCCGTAGTGATCGAGGAACGCGAGGACCTGGATGGCGAAGGCCTCGTTGACCTCGAAGAGGTTGATGTCCTCGATCGACAGACCGGCCTTGGCGAGGGCCTTCTCGGTCGCCGGGATCGGGCCGTAGCCCATCACCTCGGGCTCGACGCCCGCGAAGGCGTACGAGACCAGCCGCATCCTGACCGGCAGGTTGTTCTCGCGCGCGAAGTCCTCGGACGCGATGATCGACGCGGTGGCGCCGTCGTTCAGACCGGCCGCGTTACCGGCGGTGACCCGGCCGTGCACGCGGAACGGCGTCTTGAGCCCGGCGAGGTTCTCCAGGGTGGTCCCCGGGCGCATCGGCTCGTCGGCGGTGACCAGGCCCCAGCCCGTCTCACCGACCTCCGGGTTGGTGTTGCGCACCGAGATCGGCACCAGGTCCTGCTGGATCTTGCCGTTGGCGTACGCCTTGGCGGCCTTCTCCTGGGAGCGCACGGCGTACTCGTCGGCGCGCAGCTTGGTGATGTGCGGGTAGCGGTCGTGCAGGTTCTCGGCGGTCATGCCCATGAACAGGGCGGACTCGTCGACCAGCTTCTCGCTGACGAACCGCGGGTTCGGGTCCACGCCCTCGCCCATCGGGTGGCGGCCCATGTGCTCGACACCACCGGCGATGACGGCGTCGTACGCACCGAAGGCGATCGAACCGGCCGTGGCGGTGACGGCGGTCAACGCGCCCGCACACATGCGGTCGATGGAGTAGCCCGGAACCGACTGGGGGAGCCCGGCGAGGATGCCGGCCGTGCGGCCGAGAGTCAGACCCTGGTCACCGATCTGCGTGGTCGCGGCGATGGCGACCTCGTCGATCTTCTTGGGGTCGAGCCCGGGATTGCGGCGCAGCAGCTCCCGGATGGCCTTCACGACGAGATCGTCGGCGCGAGTCTCGTGGTAGATGCCCTTCGGGCCCGCCTTGCCGAACGGGGTGCGGACGCCGTCGACGAAGACGACGTCCCTGACGGTACGAGGCACGATGGCTCTCCTCCAGATGCGGGATGGCACTGCTGCGCGACACACACGCCCTGAGCGCGCGCTCACCCCTCATGCTACTTGCGGGTAACCATGCTGCCCAGTCCCGCAGGCGGGAGCGGCGAAGGTCACATCCGGGATCGGCGCCCCGGCGACGCCGGAGAGCCCGGGACGTCACGTTCTACGCCGACTTCCACGCCTTCTGCCGCTCCGTCCCGCCCGATGATCTTGGCGTGATCTCGACGTCGCGGTGTGTCGCCGTAAGGGCTGGAGACGATCCAGGCCGGTGCGGCGGCTGCCATCCGCCCGACCTCGACCGTCCTCATGCCGAAACCACCGAAACCAACGAAACCACCGAAACCACCGAAACGGTCGAAGTCGTCCAAGCCGTCAGGTCTGGGCCGGAGTGAGCGCCGATACGAGCACGGGGGTGACCTGTTCGACCTGCCAGGGCCGCGCCCCGTAGCCGGCGAGCGCCGCGGCCACGGACTCCGCGTCCGGCACGGTCGGCGGCTCCCAGCACACCCGCCGCACGGTGTCCGGGGTGATCAGGTTCTCCTGGGGCATGTTCAGCCGCTCGGCGAGCGCCGACACCTCGGCGCGTGCGGCGGAGAGCCGGGCCGCGGCGGCCGGGTCCTTGTCGGCCCAGGCGCGCGGCGGCGGGGGACCGGTCACCGGCTGGCCGGGCTGCGGCAGCTCGGCGTCCGGCAGCTCCTTCGCATGGTCGACGGCGGCCTGCCACTGCTCCAGCTGACGGCGTCCCATGCGGTGCCCGAAGCCGTTCAGCGCGGCCAGGGCGTGCACATTGGCGGGCAGGGCCAGCGCGGCCTCGACGATCGCCGCGTCCCCGAGCACCTTGCCCGGCGAGATGTCCCGTCGCTGCGCGACCCGGTCGCGGGTCTCCCACAGCTCCCGTACGACCGCCATCTGCCGACGTCGGCGCACCTTGTGCATCCCGGACGTACGGCGCCAGGGATCCTTGCGCGGCGGCGCGGGGTCGGCCTGCGCGATCGCGTCGAACTCCTGCCAGGCCCACTCCAGCTTGCCCTGTCGTTCGAGCTCCTTCTCCAGCGCGTCGCGCAGGTCGACGAGGAGCTCCACGTCAAGGGCCGCGTACCGCAGCCACGGGTCCGGCAGCGGACGTGTCGACCAGTCGACCGCGGAATGCCCCTTCTCCAGTACGAAGCCGAGCACTCCCTCGACCATCGCGCCGAGGCCGACCCGGGGGAACCCGGCGAGCCGGCCGGCCAGCTCGGTGTCGAAGAGGCGGGAGGGGATCATGCCTATCTCGCGGAGACACGGCAGGTCCTGGGTCGCGGCGTGCAGCACCCACTCCACACCGGAGATCGCCTCACCGAAGCCCGACAGATCGGGACAGGCCACGGGGTCGATCAGCGCGGTGCCCGCGCCCTCGCGGCGCAGTTGTACCAGGTAGGCGCGCTGACCGTACCGATACCCGGACGCGCGTTCGGCGTCGACGGCGACGGGGCCGGATCCAGCGGCGAAGGCGGCGATCACCTCGGCGAGCGAGGCGTCGTCGGCGATGACGGGCGGAATACCGTCGCGGGGCTCAAGCAAAGGGATCGGCGCCGGTTCGACGTCGTCCGGAGGGGCGCCTCCGGTGGTTCGCAGTGAGCTGTCTTCTGCGGTCTCTTGGGCGTCGGTCACCTGTCAAGGGTATCGGGATGTTCGAGCGGCTGACCTGCATCTTCCAGTCATTGGTCGGTTTACCTGCGAAAACGCTGCTCAAGTGGATCTCATGACGGCGAGGTGCTTCTTGTCCGGTGTCCCCGGCGTGCCGTGATCGGGCTCCCGTGACCCCCGCCCGGCCCCGGAATGTCGCCCCGGCCGAGAGCTTCTGACCACTGGAGTCCCGGATTCCGGCGGCTGCGCCACGTACCGCATCCCTCGATCGACCGCCGGGATCCTGTACGAGAAGGGCGCCGAGACGGCGTACGAGGAGATCGAGTTCCGCCGCACCCCGTTGAGCCAGATGTGAAAGCGCCCGCCGACTGAATGTCCAGTCGGCGGGCGCCGGGGTCGTGAACCAGCCAGGTGAGGGGGCTCTGGTTCAGGGGTGAGCGGTGGGGGTCAGTGGATGATTCCCGTGCGCAGGGCCACCGCCACCATCCCGGCGCGGTCGCCCGTGCCGAGCTTGCGGGCGATGCGGGCGAGGTGGCTCTTGACGGTCAGTGCGGACAGGCCCATCGAGACGCCGATGGCCTTGTTCGACTGGCCCTCCGCGACCAGCCGAAGCACCTCGACCTCGCGTCCGGAGAGCTCGCGGTAGCCGCCCGGGTGGCTCGGGGAACCCGGGGGGCGGCGGTGCATCCGGGCGGCGGCCGAACCGATCGGCGCGACGCCGGGCCGGGTGGGGAGCCCGACGTTGTTACGGGTGCCGGTGACGACGTAGCCCTTGACGCCGCCCGCGAGGGCGTTGCGTACGGCGCCGATGTCGTCGGCGGCGGAGAGGGCGAGGCCGTTGGGCCAGCCCGCGGCACGGGTCTCGGACAGCAGGGTGAGCCCGCTGCCGTCGGGCAGATGGACATCGGCGACGCAGATGTCGCGTGGATTACCGATTCTGGGACGGGCCTCCGCGATGGACGACGCCTCGATGACGTCGCGCACTCCGAGCGCCCACAGGTGGCGGGTGACGGTGGAGCGGACTCGGGGGTCGGCCACGACCACCATGGCAGTCGGCTTGTTCGGGCGGTAGGCGACCAGGCTTGCGGGCTGCTCGAGGAGAACGGACACCAGGCCTCCTGGGGTGCGGGACGGTACCGGCTCTGGGGGTTAAGCCGGGACGAACCGTGCTTTCAAGGTCACAGACGTCTTCGGCATCAAACCCGTCCGCCTTTAGAGAATGATCACGATTTGGTGAGTAACAATCCGTGCAATTCGGACGCGCGATCGATCATCCGAAGATCGAACCGAGTCGCTCGGCGTCATTCCTCGTCAATACGCGGCCGAAAGTGGGCGTATCGACAAAGAGTCATCGTGAACTGTGCGCTGAACGGGGACCGCGTGCTGAACGGCCCCGCGAGCGCGAGTTCGGCGGGACGGCGCCTTGAACGGGACGGCGCCTTGAACGGGACCGTGCACTGAACCGGACCGCCCGCTCAGCAGGACCGCCCGCTCAGCGGGACTGCGGCCCCCGGCGCTGCGGCAGGCTGACCACCGACGCCTCGCCCGGTGTCACCGGCGGAAGCCCGGCGACCTGGCACAGCAGATCGCACCAGGCGGCGAGATGCGCGGCGGCGTCCGGCACGCCGCCCATGCCCTCCCGCGGCGTCCACGACGCCCGGATCTCGATCTGGGAGGCGGCAGGGCGCTCCGCGAGGCCGCCGAAGTAGTGCGAACTGGCGCGCGTGACGGTGCCGCTCGGTTCGCCGTACGACAGACCGCGGGCCAGGAGCGCGCCGGTCAGCCACGACCAGCAGACGTCGGGAAGCAGCGGGTCGGCGGCCATCTCCGGCTCCAGCTCCGCGCGGACCAGGGTCACCAGACGGAAGGTGCCCTGCCAGGCGTCGTGCCCCGCGGGGTCGTGCAGCAGCACCAGGCGGCCATCGGCCAGATCCTCGTCCGCGGCGACGACCGCCGCTTCCAGCGCGTACGCGTACGGGGCCAGGCGCTTCGGCGCAGGCGTCGGGTCGATCTCGATCTCCGGCCGCAGCCGCGCGCCCTTCAGCGCGTCGACGGCGGCCCGGAAGGGCGGCGGAGCCGTCGCCATCGCATCTCGGTTCCCCTCCTTCGAGTCGTCCATTCCGCCAGCGCCGTCCGACAGTCGTCCCTGAGCCGCAGCCATGCGGGGAAGATTAAGGGGAACAGAGCCTTCGCGCAGGGAGAGACACCCGTGCGTGGGACCACTGTCCGGATCGCGCCGCACGAACGCGCCTCCGCGAGCGCCGATGGACCAGGGTTCTACGGGGTTCTCGGGGTTGTTCCGCACCGGGTGCCCGGGGCTCGGCTGTCGGCGGGCCGTGCGAGACTTTCCGTCGTGAGTGCCAACGACAGCCCTGACGGGCAGCAGCCGCGAGCCACCTACGAATCCGCCTTCCTCAAGGCGTGCAGGCGCGAGCCAGTGCCGCACACGCCGGTGTGGTTCATGCGGCAGGCCGGGCGCTCGCTGCCCGAGTACCTCAAGCTGCGCGAGGGCATCGCCATGCTCGACTCCTGCATGCGGCCCGACCTGGTCGCCGAGATCACCCTCCAGCCGGTGCGTCGGCACAAGGTGGACGCGGCGATCTACTTCAGCGACATCGTCGTACCACTGAAGGCCATCGGTATCGACCTCGACATCAAGCCGGGTGTCGGCCCGGTCGTCGCGAACCCGATCCGCACCCGCGCCGACCTGGCTCAGCTGCGCGACCTGACCCCCGAGGACGTGTGGTACGTCACCGAGGCGATCGGTCTGCTCACGGCCGAGCTCGGCTCGACCCCCCTCATCGGCTTCGCGGGCGCGCCTTTCACCCTCGCGAGTTACCTCGTGGAGGGCGGTCCGTCCAAGAACCACGAGCACACCAAGGCGCTCATGTACGGCGACCCGCAACTGTGGGCCGATCTGCTCGACCGTCTCGCCGAGATCACCTCCGCCTTCTTGAAGGTGCAGATCGAGGCGGGCGCCAGCGCCGTGCAGCTCTTCGACTCCTGGGTCGGCGCCCTGGCACCCGCCGACTACCGGCGCTCGGTGATGCCGGCGTCCACGAAGGTCTTCGAGGCGGTGGCGTCGTACGGCGTTCCGCGCATCCACTTCGGCGTCGGCACCGGTGAACTGCTCGGCCTCATGGGCGAGGCCGGCGCGGACGTCGTCGGCGTCGACTGGCGTGTCCCGCTCGACGTGGCCGCCACCCGTGTCGGCCCCGGCAAGGCTCTTCAGGGCAACCTCGACCCGGCCGTTCTGTTCTCCTCGACCGAGGCCGTGGAGACGAAGACCCGCGAGGTGCTCGACGCGGCCGCGGATCTCGAAGGCCATGTCTTCAACCTCGGCCACGGCGTCCCGCCGACCACCGACCCGGACGCGCTGACCCGGCTCGTGGAGTACGTGCACACGCACACCGTGCGCTGAGACCTCAGGTATGCCGCGCCCGTCTGCCCCACAGCAGGCGGCGCGGCTCCGGCGGGGCCGGGGTGCCCGGGCGCAGGGGCCAGGCCAGCAGCATCCCGGCGAGGAAGCCGACCACATGGGCCGCGTACGCCACCGTCCCGGCGTCGGTGACCCCCTCGCCGGACGAGTACACCGCCTGGAGCACGAACCAGAAGCCCAGCACCATCCACGCGGGCAGCCGCAGCGGCAGGAAGACCAGGAACGGCACCAGGACCCACACCCTGGCCTTCGGATAGAGCACCAGGTACGCGCCCAGCACCCCGGCGATCGCTCCCGAAGCGCCGATCAGCGGGTCGCCCGAGTCGTCGTTCAAGTAGGCGAAGCCGTACGCGGCCGCGTAGCCGCAGACGACGTAGAACAGCGTGAACCGCACGTGTCCCAGGCGGTCCTCGATGTTGTTGCCGAAGATCAGCAGGAAGAGCATGTTGCCCAGCAGGTGCAGCCAACTGCCGTGCAGGAACATCGCCGTCACCACCGACAGCGCCGGTGACTTGTCGTAGTCCGGCGGGGCCACCACACAGCCGGTGCCCTGCGGGCCGACGCCGGTCTCGCCCGTGGGCACCAGCCTGGGCAGCTGGTGGTGGATCAGCTCCTGCGGCACCACGGCGTAGTGGTCCAGGAACGCCTGGAGATGACAGAGCTGCGACAGGCCGCTGTCACCCGTCACGGAACCGGTTGTGCCGGGCGTGAAGAGGAAGACGAGCACGTTGGCGGCGATCAGCGCGTACGTCACATAGGGCGTGCGCCGAACCGGGTTCACGTCATGGACGGGTATGACCACGAAGAAGTACTGCCCCCGATGGGGCGGGGAAATCCGCGCGTCGGCGGGGGCGCGTCGGTGGACTCGGGGAAGCGCGCCCCCGTGGCGCTGAACACCTCCGTGGGCCCGTGCGTATGTCTCCTCAACCGCCCGCACTGCGACGAAGACGTGGCGCGAGGAAGACGTGAGGACACAGGCGATGAACGACCGAGTCAATCCTCTGATCCATGCCCTGCCCGACGGTGAGGCCGAGATCGCCCTGGTGCTGCACCTGCCCTGGGAAGATGTCGCCGCGCTCGGCCAGGAGGCCGGCCGGCTCGCGGCGCGGATGCAGCGTCCGGTGACCCTCGACGAGGCCGTCAGCCACCGGCTGCGCTCCGCCAGGGCCGCCGCCACGCACGCGAAACCGCCCACGGCGATGCCCGCGGCCGCCTCGGCCTCCGTCTCCTCGCTGCCCGGGCGGCCGCCCGCCGAGCAGGCCCGGCAGGCCATAGACCGGATCAACGGGTCGACGGCACCCGGCCACGAGACGGCGTAAAGCGCGCTCCCTGGGGAGGAGCCTCGGGATCACGCGCCACGCGCGCGTACCGCCGCGACCGCCTTGCGCGCCGCCACCAGGATGGGGTCCCACACTGGCGAGAACGGCGGTGCGTAGCCCAGGTCCAGGGCGGTCATCTGCTCCACGGTCATGCCGGCCGTCAGCGCCACCGCGGCGATGTCGACGCGTTTCGCGGCGCCCTCCCGTCCGACGATCTGAACGCCGAGCAGCCGTCCGGTGCGGCGCTCGGCGAGCATTTTCACGGTCATAAGGTCCGCGCCGGGGTAGTAGCCCGCGCGGCTCGTCGACTCGATGATGACGGTCTCGAACTGTAGGCCCGCCCTGCGCGCGTCCTTCTCGCGCAGCCCGGTGCGGGCGATCTCCAGGTCGCAGACCTTGCTCACCGCTGTGCCGACGACGCCGGGGAAGGTGCCGTAACCGCCGCCGACATTGGTGCCGATGATCTGCCCGTGCTTGTTGGCGTGCGTGCCCAGTGCGATGTGCCGCTCGCGTCCCGACACCAGGTCGAGCACCTCGACGCAGTCGCCGCCCGCCCAGATGTTCTCGTGCCCGCGTACCCGCATCGCGAGGTCGGTCAGCAGCCCGCCGTGGTCCCCGAGGGGCAGCCCGGCGGCCCTGGCGAGCGTCGTCTCGGGGCGTACGCCGATGCCGAGTACGACCACGTCCGCCGGGTACTCCGCGTCCTCCGTGACGACCGCCCGTACCCGCCCGTCCTCGCCGGTGAGCACCTTGGTGACCTCGGCGTCGTTCACCATGGTGATGCCCAGGCCCTCCATGGCCGTGTGCACCATCCGGCCCATGTCGGGGTCGAGCGTGGACATCGGCTCCTTGCCACGGTTGAGGACCGTCACCTCGTACCCGCGGTTGATGAGCGCCTCCGCCATCTCCACGCCGATGTAGCCCGCGCCGACGACCACCGCATGGCGGCCATCCGTCGCGGCCAGCGTGTCGAGGAGGGCCTGTCCGTCGTCCAGGGTCTGCACGCCGTGCACGCCCGGCGCGTCGGCGCCCGGCAGGTCCGGGCGGATCGGGCGCGCGCCGGTCGCGATCACGAGTTTGTCGTACGACGTCCACTCCTCGGCCCCGGATTCGAGGTCGAGGGAGCGGACCCGGGCACCCGCGACGTCGATCTCCGTGACCTCCGTACGCATCCGCAGATCGATGTCGCGCTCGCGGTGCTCGTCCGGGGTCCGGGCGATCAGTTCGTCCCGCTCGGCGACGTCACCGCCCACCCAGTACGGGATGCCGCACGCCGAGTACGAGGTGAAGTGCCCCCGTTCGAACGCCACGATCTCCAGCTCGTCCGGCCCCCGCAGCCGGCGCGCCTGTGACGCGGCGGACATGCCCGCCGCGTCACCGCCGATCACGACCAGTCGCTCTTTCACTCCGCCGGGGGTACCGCTCGTACGGTTCATGCTCATACGAACACGCTACGGGGGCGGGGCATTTCAGTCCTGCTCGCGTCCCTCCTCCCGCTCCCGGACGGGCGGGGCGACGGGCAGCGTGCCGGCCGGGGAGGCCGTCGCCGGGGCCGGGCGGCGCGGCAGCCGGGTGCGCAGGAGACGTACCCACAGCACCCACAGTGCGAGGAGCAGCGCGGCACCCGCCGCGAACGGGAGGATCGCGCCGAACGCCACGGCGATCCAGCGCAGCATCGTGACGAACGCGTTCCAGCCGCCCGCGAGCGCGTCCACGAAGCCCGGATCGTCGTCCTTCTTCTCCGCCTGCTTCACCGGGGTCTCGGACAGCGTCAGGGTGATGGTGGCCAGGCTGGTGCGGTCCTCCAGGGAGGCCTGTTGGGCGAGCAGGGACTCCAGGTCGGCCTGCCGGGTGCTCAACTCGCCTTCCAGGGTGACCACATCGCTGAGCTTGGTGGCCTGGTCCATCAGCTCGCGGATCCGGGCCACGCTGGCGCGCTGCGTCTTGATGCGGCTCTCCACGTCGACGACCTGGTCCGTGACGTCCTGCGCCTTGGCCGTACGTTCGAGGAGCTTGCCGGTGCCTTCCATGTCGGCGAGCACCTCGTCGTACTGGTCGGTGGGCACGCGCAGGACGACGCGGGTGCGCTCGTTGCCCTCCTCGTCCCGGGTGGTGGTCTCGTCACCGACGAAGCCACCCGCGTTCGCGGTGCTGGTGCGGGCCTGGTCGAGGGCGTCGGGCACGTTCTTGACCTGCACGGTCAGGGAGGCGGTGCGGATGATCCGGTTCGCGGTGAGGTCCGGGGCCTTCGTGGGGGCCTGGGCCCCGCTCTTGCCGCTGTCCGCGGCGCCCCCGGCCTCGTCCGCGGTGCCTGCGGCGTCCTCCCCGGAGCCCGCGGCTTCGTCCCCGGCGGCCGGAGCCACGGCCTTGTTGTCCCCGGCCGAGTCGCTGGACGTGCTGCTGTCACCGGCACCGCTGCAGCCCGTCAGCGCGAGCGCGGCGGCGAGCAGGATCCCGGCCAGGGCCTGAACGGGTCGTACGGAGCTTCGTGTGCGCATGTGGGCATCCCCCCGAGGGTCGTGACGACTGACGCTCCTTCGACGCCCGGAAGGGCCCGGACGTTGGACCGAATCGGTCCCGATGCGGTCACGGTCAGGACTCGTGGAGGACACCGGGGGCTGCTGGGCGTGTCAGTGGGGTCTGCGAAAGTGGAGGTATGCGCGCACAGGACACTCGTACGGGTACGGGACACGTGGTTGTCATCGGGGGCGGGATCGCGGGTCTGGCCGCCGCCCACCGATTGCTGGACCGAGGCGTGCGCGTGACCGTCCTGGAGGCATCGGACCGCGTCGGCGGCAAGCTGCTGCCCGGCGAGATCGCCGGCGTGCGCGTCGATCTGGGCGCCGAGTCGATTCTCGCGCGCCGCCCCGAGGCGGTCGCCCTGGCCCGCGAGGTGGGGCTCGCGGACCGTCTCCAGCCGCCCGCCACCGCGACGGCCTCGCTCTGGACCCGCGGTGCCCTGCGCCCCATGCCCAAGGGGCATGTGATGGGCGTTCCCGGCACCGCGTCCGCCCTCTCCGGCGTCCTCTCCGACGAGGGCCTGCGCCGTATCGAGCGGGATGCCGAGCTGCCCCGCACGGAGGTCGGCGACGACGTGGCGGTGGGAGAGTTCGTGGCGGCCCGCCTCGGACGCGAAGTGGTCGACCGCCTGGTCGAGCCCCTCCTCGGCGGTGTCTACGCGGGCGATGCCTACCGGATCTCGCTGCGCTCGGCCGTTCCCCAGCTCTTCGAGGCCGCCAGGACCCACGACTCCCTGACGGAGGCCGTCCGCGAGATCCAGGCCAAAGCCGCCCGGAACCCGCAGCCGGGACCGGTCTTCATGGGCATCCAGGGAGGCATCGGCCAACTGCCGCTCGCGGTGGCGGAGTCGGTCCGCGCGCGGGGCGGCGAGATCGTCACGGGGGCGCCGGTGACGGAGCTGCGCCGGGTGGCCGGCGCGGAGGCGCACACCGGCTGGCGCGTCGTCGCCGGAGACCGGATCCTCCAGGCCGACGCCGTGGTCGTCGCGCTGCCCACCCCCGTTGCCGCCGCCCTGCTGCGTGCCGAGGCACCCGCCGCCTCGGCCGAGCTGGCCGCCGTGGAGTACGCCTCCATGGCGCTCGTCACCCTCGCCTACCGGCGCAGCGAAATCGCCCTCCCTGAAGGGAGCGGTTTTCTGGTGCCGCCTGTTGACGGGCACACCATCAAGGCCTCCACCTTCGCCTCCCAGAAGTGGGGCTGGATCGCCGACGAGAACCCCGACCTGCTTGTCCTGCGGACCTCGGTGGGGCGTTACGGCGAGACGGAGGTGCTCCGGCGGGAGGACGGCGAGCTCGTGGACGCGTCCCGGCACGACCTGCGCGAGGCCACCGGCCTGGACGCAGCGCCGGTCGCGACCCGCGTGACCCGCTGGGACGACGGGCTGCCGCAGTACCCCGTCGGGCACCACGCGCGCGTGGCCCGCATCCGCGAACACGTCGGCAAGCTGCCGGGACTCGCCGTCTGCGGCGCGGCGTACGACGGGGTCGGCATCCCCGCGTGCATCGCGAGCGCGTACGCCGCCGTGGACCAGCTCGGCGGCGACCGCGGCGGGCTGGACGCGCTGATCACGAACCCGGTGCAGAGCCTCCACGGCGGCGCGGGAGAATAGCCCCATGAGTGACGACGCCCCCGCCAAGATTCCGAACGCCGGCAAGAAGGCCAAGGACCTCAACGAGGTCATCCGCTACACCCTGTGGTCCGTCTTCAAGCTGAAGGACGTGCTGCCCGACGACGCTGACCGGGCCGGTTACGCCGAAGAGGTCCAGGACCTCTTCGACCAGCTCGCCAAGAAGGACGTCACCATCCGCGGCACGTACGACGTGTCGGGGTTGCGCGCCGACGCCGACCTCATGATCTGGTGGCACGCCGAGACCGCCGACCAGCTGCAGGAGGCGTACAACCTCTTCCGCCGCACCAAGCTGGGCCGCGCCCTGGAGCCGGTCTGGTCGAACATGGCGCTGCACCGCCCCGCCGAGTTCAACCGCTCGCACATCCCGGCGTTCCTCGCCGACGAGAACCCGCGCGACTACGTCAGCGTCTACCCGTTCGTGCGCTCGTACGACTGGTATCTGCTGCCCGACGAGGACCGTCGCCGTATGCTCGCCGACCACGGCAAGATGGCCCGCGGCTACCCGGACGTGCGAGCCAACACGGTCGCCTCGTTCTCCCTCGGCGACTACGAGTGGATCCTCGCCTTCGAGGCCGACGAGCTGTACCGCATCGTCGACCTCATGCGCCTCCTGCGTGCCTCCGAGGCCCGGATGTACGTCCGTGAAGAGGTCCCCTTCTACACGGGCCGCCGCAAGGACATCTCCGAGCTGGTCGCGGGCCTCGCCTGAGCGGACCGCGGACCCGGAGCGCCGGACGGTTTCAGGACGCTTTCTCGACGTCCTTCTTGACGTTCTTCTTCACGTCCTTCGAACGACTGTCCGGCGCCACCGGCTTCGGCTCCGCGTGCGGTGCGCACGCCGCGCGCCGCACCGGGAGCCTGCCCTCAAGCAGATAGGCGTCCAGGTAGCCGTTGACGCACTTGTTGGGGCCGCCGCCGATCCCGTGCGTCCCGGCGCCGTTCTCGGTCACCAGGACCGAGCCTGACAGCCGCCGTTGCAGCGCCACCGCACCTTCGTACGGCGTCGCCGCGTCCCGCTCGGCCGCCAGGATCAGGGTCGGCGGCAGCGCGCCGGGCAACGTCCGTACGTCGAGGGGCTGCTGCCGCGGCACGGGCCAGTACGCGCACGGCAGGTTCATCCACACGTTGTCCCAGGTCTCGAACGGCGCCTTGCGCGCCAGGCGCGTGTTGTCGCGGTCCCAGGTGCGCCAGTCGGTCGGCCAGGGAGCGTCGTTGCACTCGACGGCCGTGTAGACCGCGTTGCCGTTCTCCTGCTCGGCGGCCGCCTCCGGATAGGGCCCCGCCTGCTCGATCAGTGGCTTGGGATCGCCCTTCAGATACGCGGACAGGGCCTGGGCGCGGTACGGCCAGTAGTCGTCGTAGTACCCGGCCTGGAGGAACGCGCCCTGCAACTGCCCGGGCCCCACCTTGCCGCCCGCGGGCGAGGCGGCCAGCTGCGCAAGCGCCTTCTCGTAGCTGTGCAGCACCTCTTCGGGCGTGGCGCCGAGCCCGTACACGTCGTCGTGCCGGGCGATCCAGGCGCGGAAGTCCGCCCAGCGGATCTCGAACGCGGCGGACTGGTCGAGGTTGTTCTGGTACCAGATCTGGTCCGGGTCGGGGTTCACCGCAGAGTCGAAGACCATCCGGCGTACGTGGGAGGGGAAGAGCGTCGCGTACAGGGCACCGAAGTACGTGCCGTACGAAGCTCCCATGAAGGTCAGCCTCCGCTCGCCGAGCGCGGCCCGCAGGACGTCGAGGTCGCGCGCGTTGTTGAGCGAGGTGTAGTGCTGGACGGCCTGGCCGGAGCGCTCGACGCAGCCACGCGCGTACGCCTTCGCCTCCGCGATGCGTTCCTTCTTGTACGACTCCGAAGGGAACGTCGGCGACTGCGTGGGCCCCTTTCCGAGCTGCTTCGGGTCCTGGCAGGACAGCGGGGCGCTGCGGCCCACTCCGCGCGGGGCGTAGCCGACGAGGTCGTACGCCGCCGAGACGCGCTTCCACTCGGGGAGGAACCCGATCAGCGGGAAGTACATGCTGGAGGCGCCCGGGCCGCCGGGGTTGTAGACCAGGGCGCCCTGGCGCGGGACCTTCCGCTTCGAGTTCTTCGCGTCTTTTCCGGTGGCCTTCACACGGCTGACCGTCAGCTTGATCTGCTTGCCGTCGGGGTGTGCGTAGTCGAGGGGCACGGTGACCGTGCCGCACCGGACGTGGTCCGGGAGGTCCTCCGCCTTCGAGCAGGCGCCGAAGCGGACACCGGCGGCCGCGGCGCGCTCGGCGGCGACGGCGGTGCCGCGTGTGTCGGCCCCCGACCGGAGGGGGTCGCCTGGCCAGCGGGGTTCGCCGCCCGCGGGGACGGAGACGAGGGCGGACAGGAGCAAGGATCCTGCGGTTCCGTAGAGGACGGCAGCTCTCATCGCGTATCCCTTCAGCGCACGGCAGCGACAAAGGGGATGTTTCGTTCGGCGGTTGGTGAAGTAAAGGACCGGGCCGCAGTGTCGGCTCCAATGACCCCGATGCGCCCCCTGGCGCGCCTGTCAGCCCCTTTGTTCCGGGTCTCGGTCGCGGTGGGTGAAGGCCGCGCGCAGGTCCGGCTCGCCGATCGCGCGGATGCCGCGTACGGCGACGGAGGTGAGGTACGTACGGTCGTCGCCCGTGCTGTCCGGGCGCCGCGCCAGGGTGCCGAGCAGGCGCTGTCCGGCCGGGGACGCCCAGCGCGAGTAGGGGTGCACCTCGATGCGGGCGATCGCCAGGCAGCTCAGCGTGAGGGTGAACGGCAGCGCGAACCAGACGGCCACCGGCACCTCGTACTCGGTCGCCGGAGCCTGGGAGGGCAGCAGCAGGGCCACGGCGCCCAGGACGAGGACGGTTGCCGCGGCGGCCCGGACCTGGCGGACGGCGTCGGCGACGGTGCCGCGCTCGCCGTCGGGCACGGCGAGGCCCGCGGCGACGAGGCGGTCGGCGAGGCGGTGTACGGAATCCGCGGCGGCCGCGGTCGCCCGCACCGGAGCTATCCGGGACTGCCCCTCCGGGCCGATCGCTCCGATCACCGAGCGCTCCATCTCGTCGTGCCCGCGCGGGTCGACGACGGTCGCCCAGCCCGTGTGGGCGAGCAGCAGGCGGCGCTGGCGGGCCATCGACACCAGGGTCAGCTCGGCGACCCGGGCCGGGCCACCGGACAGGAACGCCGCCTCGTACAGCGTGAGGCTGTGATCGCGGGCTGTCTTCGCGTCGACGGCCGCCGAGCGAACGGCCGCCAGGCACAGTCGTATGCAGGCGGTGCCGGCCGCGGCCCAGGCCAGGAGCAGGAGAAGTACCCAGAACATGTGCATTTTTCTATGCGATGGACCAGGTGAGCGCCATGGATTGTTCACATGTTGGACGGAGCGTTGTCGGTATGTGATGCTCCGCTTTCCGCTCGTACGACCAGGACCTGTCCTAGGGAGTCGAGGACGTGTTGTCGCGTGAGGCGGCCGGGGGGAGGGTGTAGCCCGGTGACGGGACCACCGGGATCGGTGAGTTCGGGGACTGGGTGGGGCCGGGTGGGGCAGGGGAGTTGGTGACCGGGGGCGGGGCGGCGGAGGCCGCGTCCCGGGCGAGGGCGTCGAAGTCGACGTATCCGGTGGCTTCGAGGACCTTGATGTGGTCGAGCACGGTGGTGTTCGCGTCGTCGGCAAGATCGCGTACAAGGGAGTTGCGGGTGTTCGCGCGGACCTGGGCGACGAGGGAGAAGACCTTGCCGTGGGCCGCGCGGAGGATGTTCGCGAACTCGCGGTCGTAGTCAACGCCATGTGCCTGGTCGAGCGTGGTCAGCCACTGGCGCTGCTGGTCGGTCGGCTGGTTGGGCAGCTCGAGGCCGAGGCGCGCCGCCACGTTGCGGACGCGGGCGTCGAGGAACGCGTGGCCCGCGATGAGGTGCTCCCCGGCGGTCCGTACGGCCTCGGTGGTGCCGCGCTCTTGGGCCTGCTGGCCCGCGGGCAGCTCCCACAGTCCGGCCAGCCGGACCTTGGTGATGAACTCCCGGTCGAGCGCGGAAAGCGGGCCGAACTGCGTCGACACGGTCTGGGTGTTCAAGGTGGCCAGGCCGGTTCCGGAGCGGTCCGCGTACGACCAGATCGGGAAGGCCAGCGCGGCCAGGGTGGCCGTGAGGGCCGTGACGATGAGCCCTGTTCCACTGATCAATCCGGTGCGGTTGATGGATCGCATGGTGCCTCCTGTTGCGGCACCGCACCTGAGTGCGTTCCGCGTGCAGATTGGCATGCTACTGCGGGTGCCGTGCCAACTGCCGTACAGGAGGACTGGGTTGATGGGTGGGTGGAACGCGCGGGTTGCGGTGGTTCGGGCGTACGACAGAATGTCCCAAAGGTGAGGAAACAGGGTGCGCACATTGCCTTCACAGAAGCCCGTGTTAGCCCGCGCACACTTCGCGGCGGTGCGGGGCCGCCGCGCGCGTACTCAACGCCGCAGCAGCACCCGGCGGGTGGCGCGGGCGAAGCGGGCCGCGGGGCGCCCTGACAGCGGGGCCGGGCCCGAGCGCTCCAGCCACCAGTCGCGCAGCAGTCGCCGGGTCTCCGCGTCCTCGGGGCGGCTCGCCAGGAGCAGGTGCTCGGCGAAGTCCAGGGCGTCGCGCCGATAGCCGCCGGTCATCGGATGTCCCTGTGCGTACGCGAGAAACGCGGGCCGGTACGCCGCCCCAAGGATCTCCGGCAGTTCCTCCGCGACCTTCGCCACGACATCGGCCCGCTTGGCGGCCAGTGCCCGCGCCTGCACCCCGAGCCGTACGCGGTCGAACCCCTCGGGCACGGGGGTTGCCGCGACCAGGGCGGAGAGCAGCGCGGTCTGCGCGAGGGCGAGGCGCTGGCGGGCGGGGTCGGTTCCGGGTCCGATTCCGGGGCCGGTTTCTGTTCCGGCTGTAGTTGCGGTCGCTGTTCCGGTTGCGCCGGAGGGCCTGGGCAGGGAGGGGTCCACCGTTTTCCCTTCCGCTTCCTTTTCCACTGCGGTCCGGGCCTTCTCCAGCGTGCCCCGAATCGCTCCCAACTCCCGCTCCAGCTCACCGGGCTCCGGGAAGTTCTCGTCCCGTTCCAGGAGGACGCCCGGCGGGGTCACCCGGGAGGCGAGCTCGGACAGGATGTCGAGGACCGGCTGTGGGACGGGGTGGGCGTGACTGTCGTGCCAGACGCCGTCCCGTTCGAAGCCGCCGGCGACATGGACGTAGGCGATGGCTTCGACGGGGAGTTCGTCGAGGGCCTTGACGGGGTCCTCGCCGCGGTTGACGTGGTTGGTGTGCAGGTTGGCGACGTCGATGAGGAGGCGTACGCCGGTGCGGTCGACGAGGTCGTAGAGGAACTGGCCTTCCGTCATCTCCTCGCCGGGCCAGGAGATCAGCGCGGCGATGTTCTCCACCGCGAGCGGAACGGGCAGTGCGTCCTGCGCGATGCGGATGTTCTCGCACAGGACGTCCAGCGCGTCCCGGGTGCGGGGGACCGGTAGCAGGTGCCCCGCCTCCAGATGTGCGGAGGCCGTCAGGGGCCCGCCCGCGCGTACGAAGGCGATGTGCTCGGTGATGAGCGGCGAGGCCAGCGCTTCGGCCCGCTCGGCCAGGGCCTTGAGGCGTGCGTCGTCGGGCCGGTCCGCGCCGCCGAGGCCGAGGGAGACGCCGTGCGGGATCACCGTGACCCCGCGTTCACGCAGGCGCAGCAGTGACTCGGGGAGATGCCCGGGGCAGAGGTTCTCGGCCACGGCCTCGACCCAGTCGATGCCCGGTATGCGCTCCACGGCGTCCGCGATCTCCGGCCGCCATCCGATGCCCGTCCCCAGTCGCTCCATCGTCCCCTCCTTCACCCCGCCTGCACGGCTCCACCGGTAACAGCCGGCGTCCGTCTCCTTCGACGGCCGCTGTTCCGGCGTGACGGGGGTATGGCCCCGGCGTCCGGGTCCGAACCTCGCGCTCGCCACGTTCAGAGCAACATTTGAGGTTCGGACCCGGACGCCGGGCGGGTTCGGCTGTCGGCTATCCGAGCACGCCGTCGGAGTCCACCGGATCCGGGCGCTTGGTGTCCACCGTGGCCGGCTCGCCGGGCGAGGGCTGGGACGTGGTCGCGGGGTCACCGGTCGCCTCGGCGGCCGGCGCTGACGGTGCCAGTTGGCCGGGCACCGGTGCCGCGGGACCGGTCGGGCTGGCGGTGGTGGAGTTCGCCACGTTGTTGGCGATGGCGTCGAAGTCGACCAACCCGGTCTTCTCCAGCATCGTGATGTGGTCGAGCACGGTCTGGTTGGCGTCCGAGGCCAGCTGGCGCACCAGGGTGTTCCGTGTGGTGTTCCGGACGGTCCCGATGGCCGGGAAGATGGTTCCGTGCGCGGCCCGCAACAGGTTCACGAACTTGTACTCGTAGTCCGAGCCGGTCGCCGCGGTCATCTCCTTGAGCCAGCCGGTCTGCAGTTCGTTCGGCTGGTTCGGCAGTGCGACGCCGAGCTGGGCCGCGACGATCCGGACCCGCTTGTCGAGGTCGGTGTGGCCGACGATGAGGTGGTCGGCCACGTCCTTGATCGCCTGCGAGGGCGCGCGTTCGAGCGCCTGCTGGCCCGCGGGCAGCTCCCACAGACCGGCGAGCCGTACGCGGACGATCAGATCGCGGTCCTGGGCGGTCAGTGGACCCCAGCGGGTGTTCACGGTGCCCGCCGCCACGTTCGCCTGTCCGGTGCCTGAGCGGTCCGCGTATGACCATACGGGGAACGCGAGCGCGCCGACGGTGGCGACGAGTGCCGCAAAGACGAGGACGGTACCGTTGATACGCCGCATAATGAGCCTCCCGGGAACCCAACTGGTCGTTGAGTGTCTGTACTTGGCCAGCGCCAGGAGGTACGTGCGGGACGGATGTGTTGTTCAACCTCCACTCAAACCTCTTTGCGATCAGCGATCAGGCATCGGTTGTCAGGCGTCGACTCCGGCTCGTTTTGTGTCGTCAGCTCGGCAGTGGCCACTTCTCCGGGGCGCGGCCCAGCAGGCATAGCGCCTCGTCCAGGGGACCCGAGCCGGCCGGAACGCCGAGGGCGGGCGCGAACGCGAATCCCGGCCCCCGCCCCGCTGGATCCGTGGGCACCAGCCGGGCGACGGCCACCGCCGCGTCCAGGACGTGCTCCGGGAGGTCGAGTCCGATGCCGAGGGTGGCGGCCACGTCCCACGCGTGCACCACGTAGTCGATGAAGTGAAAGCCGACGGCCATCTGCCCGGGGAAGACGCCCCCGAGCTCGGGCAGCATGAACTCCCTGCCGATCACGTCCGGTTCGGCGAAAGCGGCGAGCACGGCCGCCGCCGCTCCCCGGTACGCCCGCCACGGTTCAGTCAAGTCCTCGGGTTCACGCCAGTACGCCGACTCGCCCCCCGCTCCTCGCGTGGCCGCCGCGAACCCGTGGTGCTGCGCGGCCATGTGCGCCACCAGCCGGCGCAGGGTCCACCCCGTACATGGCGTGTCCCGCTCCCAGTCCGCTTGCCTCGCCAGCTCCACGACCCTGAGCGACTCGCGTACGGCGATTCGGTCGAGCGCGACGATGTCCGCTTCCGCGGCTGGCATGTGCTCTCCTCGATGTTCAGGCGTTCAGAGGATCAGGCGTCCTTGGTGATCAGGTGGTGCGCGTGTGCCCAGGTCTCCGCCGCGTCGAACCGGTCGGTCTCCCAGTGCTCCGACCGCACCACTCCATGGCCCCGGTACGCGCGCACGATCCGTATGTGGTCGGCTCGGCCGACGAACTCCTTGAGCCGCGCCTCGCCGGCCCAGACGGCCAGGGAGCCCGAGCGCCGTCGCAGTGGATCCGCCCACAGCCACATGCCGATCGCGCCCGGGGTCCGAGGCCAGGTCCGGCGAAGCCGCAGCCCGTCGAGGGCGACTGACCACGACCGCCGGAAGGTGTCGGAGGTGAAGTCGGTGAAGCTGACGACTACGGGTCCGCCGTGGGCGTCGGTCCCTGGGCCGGGCTGCCAGGGTGAGCGAAGGATCGTTCGGCGTCGCATGCCCCTAGCGTAAAACTAAGCGAACGGTCGTGCTACTTGTTTTGCGAACAGATCCGAGGGTCAATATCCATTCACATCAAGGGATTTGGGGCACCTGCGACGGATTCGTCGCCGCCACACGCAGCCGGGAGACGATGGCGACGCGGGCCCTGCGGTAGGCCGTCGTCTCGTCGTGCAGGACGGAGACGACGTTGGCTGTTTCCATCAACGCGATGAGTTCGAAGGCGAGTTGAGGGGCGTCCGTGCCGGGGTGCAGGTCGCCGAGGTCACGGGCCTCGGCGATGGTGCGCTCCACATGCTCCGTCCAGTCCCGCTGGGCGCGTACGACCGCGTCGTGCACGGGGCCCGACCGGGCATCGAACTCGGCGACGACCTCGTAGAAGAAGCAGCCGCCCGGGAAGACGCGGCCCTGGGAGTAGTCCAGCCAGAGCGTGCACAGCTGCCAGAGCCGGGCGATCCCGGCGAGGGTCTCGGCCGCGGGCCGGATGATCTGCTCGACGTAGATGCGTGCGGCCGCCCGCACGGTCGCGAGCTGGAGCTCCTGCTTGGAACCGAAGAGCGCGAAGACCCCGCTCTTGCTGAGTTCGAGCTCGGTGGCCAGCCGGCCGACGGACAGCGCCTCGAGTCCCTCGACCGAGGCGATGTCGACGGTACGGCGGAGCACCAACTGCCGCGTACGGTTGCCGCGTTCGACCCTGCCGTCCAGCCGGGTCCCGGCCATGGTGACCTCCACACACATCGCGAACGTGCCGCAAGCCTAGCCGCGGTGGTGGTGCCCAGTGCCGGGCTCAGGTCCTCCGGGGGCCGGCGAGGGCCGGTCCCCGGAGGACCAGCGGGTTATCGGGCCGCGTAGCCGAAGTCGGTGCCGGAGGCCGGGAGGCCGCCCTGACCGGGCTGGTAGGTGGTGATCGCGGCGATGGCGCCGCCGGCGGTGACGTTGGACAGGGGCAGGGCGTGGAGGGCGCCGTACGTGGTGGGGCCGTAGGGCATACCGACGTACAGCTTGGTGCCGGTGAAGTGGAGGCTGGTGCCCAGGGCCTGGTTGGCGCCGGGGGTGCCCGGGATGCCGTCGCCGTCGCCCGCTTCGAGCCAGCGGTCGTTGGCACCGGGTGCGCCCAGGAGCGAGAAGGTGGTGATCACGCCCGCCTTGGCCGCCGTGCCGACGGTCTCGCCCGTGATGCCGACGGCCAGTTTCAGCGTCGCCGTGGTGCTGACCGCGCGCGGTGCGGTGTTGATGGCGGTCACGGTGGTACCGAAGGCGTCGCCGGCCTCGCCGGTGCCGGCCACGTCGTCGTCGCCGGTGCCCGAGGCATAGGAGTTGAGCTGGCTGTAGGCGCCTGAGGCGGTGATGCGGAAGGTGAGGACGTTGCCGGTGTCGGTCTTGTTGACGTCGTCGACGGTCAGGTCCTCGCCCGGGGAGCCGACCGCGAGGATCGACTCGGTGGCGGCTGCCGCGCCCGAGGGGCGGTAGGGGACCACGGCCAGGGACTTGCCGAACAGGTCTCCGGCCTCGGCGCCGCCGGAGACGGTGTCCAGGTCCTGGTCGAGGCCGAACCGCGGGGTGGGCCTGCCCTCGGCGTTCAGCGTGTGGCTGAAGACGGCCAGGTTGCCGGCGTTGGCGTTGGTGCCGATGGTCTCGTTGGGGGCGCCGATGACGATCTGGTTGGCGTCGGCCGCCACCGTGCTGCCGAAGCCGTCGTTCGCCTCGGCGCTACCCGGCACGTCTGTGCTGTCCTGGGAGACGGAGATGTTGGTGGTGCCGTGCACGTAGAACGCCTGTCCCGCCTTGGCGATGGAACCAAGTGCTTCGCCGGGCACACCGATCACTATGAAGGGCTCACCGGCCGCTGTGGTGCCGGCGGCGAGCGCCTGGCCCATGCGGTCGCCGGTCTCGGCCGCGGACGCGCCGATGGAACCGGAACCGGTGGCCTGCTGGAAGTGGGTGTCCTTCGTCGTGCCCGTGCCGATGCCACCCGAGGCTCCGTGCAGGACGTCGACCATGCCGCCGTCGGTGGCGGTGCCGAGGTCTTCGGAAGGCGTGCCGACGACGAGGTCGGTGCAGCCGTCCTCGTCGTAGTCGACGGTGTCCAGGCTCTCGCCGAACGAGTCGCCGGCCTCGGAGCTGCCCTGCACCCAGTCGAGGTCCTGGCTGATCTCGGCGGTGCCTTTCCCGCCCCCGTACACGACCCGCACCAGACCCGCGTCGGCGGCGCCGCCCGCGGTCGCGCTGGGGTCGGCGACGGCGATGTCCTCGACACCGTCGCAGTTGAAGTCCGTGATGCGAACCGCGCCGACCTGGGAGTTCACCCAGGAGGCCAGGTCGTCGACGCGGGCGGTGATGCCGCCGGTGTTGGTCACGGTGGCGTCGATGCCGAAGCAACCGCCCTGGTAGGACTGGCTGTTGAGAGCGGCCAGCTGGTGGACGCCGTTCACCACGCGCACCACGGGGCCGCCGGTGTCGCCCATGCAGGCGGCCGCGCCGTCCTTGCCGGTGACCGTGGCCGTGGTGGCGGCGGAAGCGCCGACCGTGAACGCGCCGGTGTGCAGATTCAGCGGTGCCCACTCGGTCTTGGTGCGTCCGTAGCCGGCGAACCTCAGCTCCTCACCCGCGACGGGCGCGGTGGCGGACAGGGGGAGGGGGGTGACATTGGTGACCGGCCGGTTCAGCCGGGCCAGGACCACATCACGGTCGGTGCGCGGGACGAGCTGCACGACCTCGCGCACCGCACCCGCCGTGCCGGCCAGGTCGGAGCGGCCGATGGTCGCCGTCGTCTTCAGGGCCGGCTTGCCCGCGGGCACCGCAAGGCTCACGGCCGGGTTCTCGGCGAAGCAACTGGCCGCGGTGAGCAGCCACTCCGTGTCGACCAGGACGCCGGAGCAGCCGCGGGTGTGGTCGCCGATGATGAGCTGCGCGGTGTAGGCGTAGGTGGTGTCACCGGAGGGGACGGCGGGCCCGGATACGGCGGCGGCGGAGCCCGCGGTCAGTACGGCGGATCCCGCGATCAGGGATGAGGCCAGTGCGGCGAGGCGCACGGGTCTGGTGTGTCGCATGAGGTCAGTCCTTCTGAGGCAGATCTGGCGGAGGGGCAGCGCTACTTGGAGGTCCTGATCTCCACGAGCATGAATTCGCGGCCCTGCTCGTCCGCGCTCTCGCCCACCGGGGTCCAGCTGTTGTTGAGGATGTCGAAGGACTTCTCCTCGGCCCCGACGGTCATGTCGACCTGGGTGTCGTAGTCGTTGCCCTTGATGGCGTAGACGGAGGGGATCTCCAGGGTCAGCCAGCCCGAGTTGCCGACGACCTGGAAGCAGATCGTCCCCGCCTGCTCGCGGGCCATGACCTGGATGAGGCCGGTGCCGCTCGCGCAGTCGGCGAGCGTGATGTGGCCGTCGCCGCGCTTGAGGACGATGCCCTGTTCCGCGAGGATCTTGTCGGCCCCCGGGTAGTTGAAGTCCTCGACCGCGTAGCCGGGGGCGTCGTCCGCCACGGTGGTGGCAGCGTCGGCCTCGGGGTGGGACCCGCCGGGGACGCCGGCCGCCAGTGCGACCCACGCCAGGGCGCCGACGGTCGCCGCGCCCAGCGTACGGGCTATGAATCTTTTCCGCTGCGGCTTCGCCGCAATGGTGGTGAGTGCCTTCATCAATTTCCTAAACTCGTTGCTTTCGAGCCGATTTTCTTAACGCGGTTCGAGATGAGCGTGAAGGCGTCCGCAATTTGGATCGCCCCGCCCTCCGGCGGGGGGCATAACCAGTCCACAAGTGTTTCCACTTTGTTGCCCCCCGTGAATAAAAAATCCTCCCCGCGTTCGGGGAGTCGTGTTGTGTTCGTTATGCCATCTCGCTCATCCGAGCTTGTCCACTCCTCCAACAGCCATAAAACGGACGATAGTTGGGAGTGTGCTGTGACCCTCGTCACGATCGCCGGAAGGTTGTATTGGCCTCTGTAAAAAATTAGTAACGAAGGGTCTCATTCCGCTTCTTGATGGCAACCGGGCCCGTCGTCGGTGCGTCCCGGGCATGTCTTATTTTTTGTCGCGGCGAATTGATTTCTGTAGGCACGTGAGTTGGTATGGTCGCGTCAATGCGTAGGCATCGCATACGTCTCACTGGTCCCACACCAGCAGAAACCACGAGGACAAAACGCATATGCAGACGATGTTCTGGAGTCGCAGACGGCTCCTTGGTGCACTCGCCGCCGTCACGGCCGCCGCTGCTTCGCCTCTGACGTTGGCGCCCGTGGCCCGCGCAGTCACCGCGGCGGACACGGCGACCGATCCGCTCGCGCTGCCGGAGACCGACCGGGCGAGGGTGGTGAAGGCATGGATGACGGGTGGAAAGGCCACCAAGGCAGCGGCGGCCGACGCGCTCCTCGGCACCGACGTCGGCATCCAGACCTTCCTCAGCCAGACGTTGCCGAAGGTCACCGTGGAGGACAACCGCGTCGCGATCGCCAACTATCTCGCCCGTTCGGGCAAGGGCCTGCGCCGCGATGCCGTTGCCGCTCTCGACAACGGTGACAGCACCATCGCCGCCTTCCTCCAGGGGGGATACAAGTCCGCTCTGCTGGAAGACCTGCAGGTGGGGAACGCCACCGTGTCGGCCACCGGCGGCAAGGCGGTCCAGCGGGATGCGTCCGCCGCCCTGAACGCGGGCACGCAGCAGGCGCTGGAGGATTTCCTCACGGTGGGTCAGTTCACCGCCCGCCTGGAGGATGCGAGGGTTCAGGTCTCCGAGATGCTCATCAACGCCGGATCCGAGGTACGCAAGTACGCGGCCCGTGCGCTGAACGGCACTGCCACCGAAATCCAGTGGTTCCTCGACACCGGTCAGCACATCGCGCGCGCCCGCGACCAGGAGTCGGCGACGATCGAGGAACTCGTCGCGGTCGTCGAGCGGGAGGGCAAGCAGGCCCAGGCCGAGACCAACCTCGCGGTCGAGGCCTCCGAGCGTGCCCAGAGCGCCGCGGCGAAGGCCAAGGAAGCGGCGGAGTTGGCGGCGGCCGAGGCGGCAGCCGCCAAGAACGACGTGCAGAAGTCCGCGGCCGCGGCCCGCAAGGCGGCCAGTGCCGCCACGGGGGCGGCGAACGCCGCCCGGACCGCCATCAACGCCTCCAACGCCGCCGTGGCCGCCTCGCGCCGTGCCTCCTGGGCCGCCACCGCCGCCTCTCAGGCCGCCTCGACCGCGGGCGGTGCGGCGGCCCGCGCCTACAACGCCGCCATCGCCGCCTCCAAGGACGCCTCCAAGACCGAGGCCGCCAAGAACGCCGCGGTCGCCGCACGTAACTCCGCCGCGAAGGCCCGGTCGGCGGCAAAGGCCGCCGACTACGCCGCGACCGCCTCCGCGCAGGCCGCAGGCGCCGGCTCGTCGGCCGCCTCCGCCGCCCGTAACGCCGCTGCCGCGGCCACCGCTGCCGCGCAGGCCGCGGCCTCGGCCGGAATCGCCCAGTCGGAGGCCGCGGAGGCCAAGCGGCAGGCCGCCATCGCGACCACCGCCGCCAACCGTGCCACCAACGCCGCCTCCACCGCCCAGGCTCTGGCCAACTCGGCCGCCACCGCGGCACGTGCCGCACGTGACGCCGCCAATTCCGCCGCCGACCACGCCGAGAAGGCGGCGGACGCGGCCGACGAGGCCGTGAAGTACGCGGGCCAGGCCATCGACTACGCGAACAAGTCCACCGCCCATGCCGCTGAAGCCGTCAAGGCGGCCAACACCGCGACCAAGGCCGTGACGGACGCCATGGCGGTGGAGCAGGCGGCGCGGGACGCGGAACTGGCGCGCCTGGAGCAGGAGCGGCTGCAGGGTCTGGACGAGGCCCAGTTGCTGTTCCAGATCGAGGAGGAGGAGCGGGCCGAGTACGAGAACAAGCGCACCCAGGAAGCACAGACCGACCAGGCCCTCAAGGACGTCATCGCCGCGGCCGAGAAGGCCCTGTGGGAGACCGGCGACCTGGCACTCGCCGCCACGCTGGGCCGCAAGGCCGCCACCGGTCTGCTCGTTGCCACGGGCGCGTGGACGCGGGACGCGGCTCAGTTCGCGCTGTCCGGCAGCGACGACGACCTGCTCTCCTGGATCGACCTCGACCGGACCATCGCCCAGAACCAGGACGACCGGGAAACCGTCCTCTATATAGCCCAGATATCCAGCCCCGCCATCGCCGCGGCGGCACAGGCCGCTCTGGAGAGTTCCAGTCCTGTGGCGGTGGGTGACTTCATCACCTCAGGGGTCATCCGGGCGGCCAAGGACGACAACAAGGTACAGATCGGCCGCATCCTCAACGAGAAGCCAGGCAAGGCCGTCACCAAGGCGGCCAACGACGCGCTCGACGCGAACACCCCGGAAGCCTTGCAGGACTTCTTCGAGCGTACCTACCCCGCCGCGATCCGCGAGGACGACGCCGTCACCACCGCGTCGCTGGTGACCGCCGCGGGCGACTACACCAAGGCATACGCGGAGGTGGCCCTGGAGGGGCCGACGTGGATGCGCCGGAACTTCGTCCAGGTCGTGCAGTTCGCGTCGACACAGCTCGACCACGACTCCGCCACCCATGTCGCCGCGATCCGCGGAGCGATCGCGGCCGCGGCCAAGATCGCCTACACGGCACAGCAGAACGCGGCGCTGGCGTCGAAGGCGGGGGCGGACGCCCGCCAGGCGGCCGCTGAGGCGCAGCAGTGGGCGGACAAGGCACTGGCCTCGGCGAGCAAGGCCGAGGAGTACTCCACGCAGGCGAAGCAGAACGCGGACGCCGCGGACAAGTCCGCCGCGGACGCACAGGCGTCGGCGAACCAGGCAAGTTCGGCGGCGGCGACGGCACGCGGAGCGTCCCGTTCGGCGAACTACTCCGCGAACAAGGCGACCGACGCGGCCCGTTCGGCCCTGAACTCCTCCAACAGCGCCCAGGCCTCCGCGGCCAGCGCCCGCGCCTCAGCGCTCGCCGCGGGCAAGGACGCGCAGACGGCGGCGGCCGCGGCCAGCCAGGCCCGCGCCATCGCCACCCAGAAGCGCGAGGCCGAGATCGCGGAGGCCGCCCGCGAGGCCGCCGAGAAGGCGAAGCAGGAGCGGGAGAGCGGGAACGATCCGGCCGACAACGAGACCAACGACGACGTCAACCAGAACGGCACCGGCCCCGAGAATGAAGACTGGTGGTCGGACGCCAACTGGTGGGCCGGTGCCTTCAACACCGTCAGCGTCGCCACGGGATTCATCAGCATCGGCCTCGGCGTCGCCAGCCTCGTCTTTCCCCCGCTGGCCCCGGTCGCCGTGTACTTCGGCGCCGTGTCGATGGGGGCCGAAGCACTGAGCAGCCTGTTCACCGGCCTCGAGTACGGGTTCACCAGCGGCCAGTTCATCGAGTCCGCCGCCTGGTCCGCCCTGAACCTGGCCACCTTGGGCAAGTCCAAGTGGGTTACCCCGGCCGCCAAGAAGGTGGCGCCGGTGGTCAACAAGGTCGCGGAGGAGGGCAAGGAACTCGTGTCCTCGATCACCGGCGGCCTGTCGTCGATGTTCTGACCGCCGTCTCAAGAGCGATCTCGGCGTCCTGGGCGGATATTCGCGGATATTCGCGGACCACTCGCCCGGAGCGCCGAGAGAGGCGCTCCGGGCGCCCATTCGCGACCGTGCACAAGAGATCAACGACGCCGCAATGACCGTACGAGTGCCTAGAAAAGTCGCTTTGTCGCGGCTTGATGCAAAAGCCCGGACGCGTCGCAGATCCGAACCGGTCGCCCACGTCAACAAGACCACCAACCCGCTGGGCCCGGCCGGTACCCGGGCGACCACGGCGCAGGCCTGCCTGGGTAAGACGCCCGGACCGGGCAGTCCTGCTGGGGGAGACATCACAGGCTGGCAGGACGCAGCGCTTTTCGCCCAAGCGAACTCGCTCGACGCCGGCCTCTCCCGGTGCCACCTGATTGCCAATGTTCTCGGCGGGAGGATCTCGAACAACCTCGTCCCCTGCCGGCAGGAGGGGATGAACACCAGTACGGACGATCTGTGGGACAGCATGTGGGACTACGAGTCCGAGGTTCGGGACGAGGTGGCAAAGCTGGGATTCGGGGAGGAAGACGCGATCCTCTATCAGGCGACGCCCGAGTACCTGGACGCCACCAGCACGATTTCCGTGCGGGTTACGACGAGCGCCGTTATCGAGCGGGAGGACGGATCGGTGGAGGAGCTGTTCACCGACGTCGACATCCCCAACACCCTGGCCGACACCGGGCGCTTCGATCTGGGTAACTGATCTGAGCCTGTTCGTGCCATCGGAGCCAGAATGAGTCGTACCACCCCACCTCGGCGGCTCGACGTCACCGCGGTCTTCCCTCAACTGGCCCCGCTGGCGCGCACGGCGACTCGGCTGCATCCTCGCCCCGGGTCTCCGTCACGGCAGGACAGTTCTGTCGGCGGGCCGCTGCTGGGGCCCGTCGATGAGCCGTGGCCGTACTGCGAAGGGCCGCACGTGAGGAGCCGCCGGGCGAAGGTGGCCCTCTCGCCGGAGGACGTACGGCTGTTGCGGCGCAACCGGGCGGCAGCCGCAAGCCGGCGGAGCCGCGATCCCCAGTCCCGGCCCACGCCCGAGGACCTGGCGACCGAGAAGCGGATCTATGCCGGCCGCCCGTGGCCCGAGGGCCCGATAGCCATGCTTCCCGTTGCCCAGGGGAACACGATGGCGATTCGGACCGGTACCGGTGGTGCCGAGGTGCTCTGTAATCGGGTAGGCGGGTAGTTGGAGTCCCGATTGAGTACAGGGGGGCGCCCCTACCTGTTGGTCAAGCCGGGTGAGGATGGTTGGCATGACAGATCGGGATCGGTTGGGACGGAAGGTGGTGGACCATGCGGCCGCGCCGGTGATGCGGATGGCCTGAGGATGGATGCTGTTGGCTGACGGCGCCGACCTGGAGGCGTTCGACGGCGCGGGGTGGACGCCGCTGTATTTTGCCGGTCACGGTCACTGCGGGCGCGGCAGGCCGATGCGCGGATCGTCGACTGCAACAGTTAGCCCGGGCGCGATCTCCGTGAAGCCGGCATCGCGCACCAACGGGATCCCGGAGGTGGTGAGTTCGCGCCAGCGGGCCGGGTCGGCGGTACGGACGGCGAGGGGGAAGCCGGCGTCGCGCCAGGCCGCGCGCTCCTCGTCGGACAGCTCCCACCAGGCGAGTTGGGCGCCGTGGCCCGCCTGGGCCATGGACTTGCCGGCCGACATCTCGAGGTCGGGGTTGAGCCACAGCACGGGCGCTGTCAGGTCGGCGTCCGCCGGCGGCTCGGGGTCGTCGAGGTCGGTGCCGGAGACCTGGAGCTTGGCGAGTTCCTTGGGCCAGCCGTCCAGTGGGATCGGCGGGAAGACCCGCACCTCGGCGGACTTCCCGGTCACCGTGATCCCCGGCAGCTCCTCGGTCCGCCGCCACTCGGCGCCACGAGCCCGCCGTACGACCTTGCGGATCCGGGCGTCCTGCCAGTCCCGGATCGCCTGAGCCCACTCGCCCGCGCTCTCGCCCTCCCCGAGCGAACGTTCGTCGCTGAGGATGGTCAGCACGGCGCGGGCCGCGGTCTCCAGCGCGTCGGTACGGGCCGGGGGTGCGGCCTTCTCGATGTGTACGACCAGGGGCAGCACGTACTGCGGTGCCTCGTCGCGCGCGGTGCGCTCGGAACGGAAGGGGCTGTCGCCCGCGGGGGCCGGATCAACTGCGGTCGGGTCGCTGCTCACGCCCTCCAGTCTGCCAGGCGGAAGATCCGTTCATCCGAGGGTGCCGGTACGCCCGAGAAGGAGCCCGAGTGCGACCTGGGGCTGCGATCGGTCAGCCCGAACAGGCCGTGCGCTGTGCCTCCTGCCACTCGCAGACGGGGCACAGGGTGATCCCCTTGTACGACTCCGGGTACTCCGTCGGTTTCCGGCACAGCACGCACTCGGCGAACGGCGGCCCCTCCTCGGCAGGGGCCGGGTCCGCACGGGTGCCGCAGTAGTCGTCACTCATGGTTCCAGCGTAGGACGTACAACCGAGCCGCCCATCGGTGGTGGGTCCCGCCTACCGGAGCGGAGCCGCCGTCCCGATCAGCTCGGACACCTTGACGAAGCGGAAACCCCGCTTCCGTAGCTCGGGCACGATCGTCCGCAGTGCCTGCTCGGTCGCCGGAGCCGCGCTCCGCGTGCAGTGCATGACGACGACGGAACCGGGCCGTACGCCGTCCAGTACCTGCTGGGCCACCGCGTCCGCGTCCGTGGCGAACGCGTCCCCGCTGACCACGTCCCACTGCACCGCGGTCACCCCGGCCGCGCTCAGCGTCCGCAGTGCCCGCTGGTCGTAGCACCCGCCCGGAAAGCGGAAGTAGGGCATCGCGCGGGGCACGCCCGCCTTCCTGAAGGAGGCGTACGCACGCTCCACATCCGCCCGCATCCTGTTCTCGGGCACGGTCGGTAGGCCGTAGCAGTCCTCCGTGAAGGCGTAGTGGCTGTACGAGTGGTTGGCCACCTCGAAGAGGGGGTCCCGTCCGATGGACCGGGCCTCCTTGGGGTATTCGTCGGCCCACCGTCCCGTCATGAACACGGTCGACGGAACCTTGAAGCGCCGCAGGGTGGCGATGAGCCGCGGGTTGTCGAAGTGCTCCCCGGCCGCCGCCCTTGGCCCTTGATCCGCGGTCATGTCCGCGTCGAAGGTCAGCGCGACGGTCTTGTCGCGCGTTCGCGGGCCGTTCTTGAAGACGGGGGTCAGGCCGGTGGGGCCCGGGGCGAGCGTCGGGGGCCGCGACGGCGCGGCGCCGGCGGGTGCGGGGCGCTCCTTACGGGGTGCGGGCGGGCTGTCGGGGGCCCCGCAGGCGGCGAGCACGGCGCCCAGGGCGCAGACCGCTGCGAATCGCGTTACTTGAATGATCACCCGATGAAGATATCGGGGCGAATATGGCTATTTACGTATCATCTGTCTGTGCCGCACGGACGCGCCCCCGAAGTCACCCGCCTAGAGCCGCGCAGGTGAGGTCAGTGTCTGTGCGAGCAGTCGTTTCCGGCTCTCCTCCACGTCGAAGTCCGCCTTCGGGTACTGCGGGTCCAGGGCTTCGAGGTGCTCCAGGAGGAGCTTGCTGATGGCCCAGTTCCGGTACCACTTGCGGTCGGCGGGGATCAGGTACCAGGGGGCCTCCGGTGTGGAACAGCGGTCGAGGGCGATCTCGTACGCCCGCTGGTACGCGGGCCACAGCGCGCGCTCCTCGATGTCGCCGACGTTGAACTTCCAGTACTTGTCGGGGTTGTCCAGGCGTTCGAGGAGACGACGGCGCTGCTGTTCGTACGAGATGTGCAGGAAGACCTTCACGACGGTGACGCCGTCATCCGCGAGTGACTTCTCGAAGCGGTTGATCTCGCTGTAGCGGTGGTTGATCTCCTTGTGCGGGGCCAGTTCGCGGACCCGGGCGATCAGGACGTCCTCGTAGTGCGAGCGGTCGAAGATGCCGATCTCGCCGACCTCGGGAAGCGCCCTCCTGATCCGCCAGAGGAAGGAGTGCTTCCGCTCCTCGGCGGTCGGTGTCTTGAACGCCCGGATGCGGCAGCCGGAGGGGTTGAAGTGCCCGATGACGTGCTTGACCGTGCCGCCCTTGCCGCTGGTGTCCATGCCCTGGAGGACCAGGAGGACGCGCCGCCGGTCGCCCGCCGTGCTCGCGGCCCAGAGGCGCTCTTGCAGGTCGGCCAGGTGTTCGCCCATTCGGGCGGTGGCGGCGAGACCGGCGGCCTTGTCCTGGGGGCCGGTGGGAGTGGCCCCGGCCTCGTAGGAGGAGAGGTCGATCTTCGCACCGCCGGGGACGCGCAGGAGTTCGCGGAGCGGGGCGGCAGCCTTGCCGTTGTCCTGCCGCCCGCTGTCCTTGCCGCCCCCCTTGCTGTCGTCCTTCTTGCGCTCCTTCTTGCCGTGCTTCTTGCCGTGCTTCTTTGCCACCGTGCGCCCCTTCCGTCCGTGTCCCTTGATGGTGCGGGGAGCGGCCGGGAGCCGCTACTCGCGGTCAGGCCTCACCTCGCGGTTCAGGCCTCACTAGGCGGGAGAGTGGCCGCACGGCGAAGCCCCGAGGCGCTCGCCCCGAGGCTTCGGACCCGGTCAGCGGTCAGCAGTCGCCAGCCAGTAGCCGGCAATCAGCGCCAGGGCCCCGTCACCGCGAACGTCGTCCCCGGCGTATAGCAGTTCACATACATCGTCTCGCCGTCGGGGGAGAAGGTGACGCCGGCGAACTCGCCCCACTCCGGGGCCTCGGGGGTGCCGATGTTCTGGGCGCCGCGGGCCAGGGCGTACACCTCGCCGCGCCGGGTCACGCCGTAGACGTGCTGTGCGCCGCTGCCGTCCTCGCAGACCATGAGGCCGCCGCTGGGGGCGAGGCAGATGTTGTCGGGAGACTCGCCGGGGAGCTGTACGTCGGTGTTCGGGCCGAACACGATCACCAGTGACAGGCGGCGCGCCGTCGGGTCGTACCGCCAGATCTGGCCGAAGTGGTCGGCGGCCGAACCCTCCGCGCTGTGTGCGAAGGAGGAGACGAAGTACACGCTGCTGCCGCCCCAGTAGCAGCCCTCCAGCTTCTGGGCGTGCGTGATGCCCTTCGGGCCGAAGTCCTGGAGGCGGATGGGGGTTTGGGCGGCGAGCGGGTCCGGGACATCCACCCACTCGATGCCGTCGAAGGTCGCGCCGGTCTCCTGGACGGAGGAGAGGTCCGGTACGCCGGGGACGCGCATCGCCTGGAGCTTTCCTCCCGCGCGCAGTGAACCGACGCCGCCCTCCGGCTTGTTGGGAAGGAAGCGGTAGAAGAGGCCGAAGGGGTCGAGGAACGCGTCCTCGGTCTCGTAGACGATGCCCCGCCTCGGGTCCACGGCGATCGCCTCGTGCTGGAAGCGGCCCATCGCGGTGAGCGGGACGGCTCCCGTGCGACGAGGGTCCACCGGGTCGACCTCGAAGATGAAGCCGTGGTCCTTGGTGTAGCCGTTGGTGCCCGCCGTGTCCTCGGTCTCCTCGCAGGTCAGCCAGGTACCCCAAGGAGTGGGCCCGCCCGCGCAGTTGACCGCGGTTCCGGCGATCGCGACGCGCTCGGAGAGTACGTGGTTGCGGCCGTCCAGGGTGAGCGCCGTACAGCCGCCCTTTCCCATCGGGTCGTACGTCAGGCCCTCGATCGTCGGGACCGGGATCCTGCCGGTGTTGCGGTTCTCGTGGTTGCGGACCAGGTGGACGCGGCCGTGTCTGCCGGCGAAGGCCGCCATGCCGTCGTGGTTGCTCGGCACCAGGCCCTCCCCGGAGCGGAGCGGGTCACCCTCGCGGGACAGCACCCGGTAGCGGAAACCTTTCGGCAGGTCGAGCAGGCCGTTCGGGTCGGGGATCAGCGGGCCGTACCCGCTGTGGCCGAGACTCTGCGCGGCCGCGGTGCCCGCGAAGAGTTCGGTGAGGTTTCCGGCGAAGGCGATCGAGGCGCCCAGCGCACCTGTGCGGGCGAGTACCTGGCGTCGTGTTGCGGGCATGGGGCAACCTTCCTGTTGGCGGACAGGCTGTGACCCAGCTGTGTGTATCACGGGGGAGCGGCTCCCGGAACCACGCGGGTAGCACGCGTCAGGCGTGGGCCTTGGGGCTGGCCTCGGGCACGGTTTCAGGCACGGTTTCGGGCACCGCTTCGGCCTCGGGCCCGGCGTCACCAGGCGGAAGGACCTCCGCCTCGGTGTCACGGGCCAGGGGTGCCGGCTCGACGTCGGCCGGGCGGGCCGCGACGCGCGGCGGCTGGGGAGACTCCGGCCGCGCCGGCCCCTGCTGTTGTGGCTGCGCCCGTTCCAGGAACCGCAGCAGTTCCACCGGGAAGGGCAGTACGAGCGTGGAGTTCTTCTCAGCCGCGACCGCCACCACCGTCTGCAGCAGGCGCAGTTGGAGCGCGGCGGGCTGCTCGGACATCACCCCGGCGGCTTCCGCCAGCTTCTTGGACGCCTGAAGTTCCGCGTCCGCGTTGATGATCCGGGCACGGCGCTCACGGTCGGCCTCCGCCTGCCTGGCCATCGACCGCTTCATAGTCTCGGGCAGGGACACGTCCTTGATCTCGACGCGGTCGATCTGCACACCCCAGCCCATCGCCGGGCTGTCGATCATCAACTCCAGGCCCTGGTTGAGCTTTTCGCGGTTGGAGAGCAGATCGTCGAGATCGCTCTTGCCGATGATCGAGCGGAGCGAAGTCTGCGCCATCTGCGAGACCGCGAAGCGGTAGTCCTCGACCTGGATGACGGCGTCGGCGGCGTCGATCACCTTGAAGTAGATGACGGCGTCCACCCTGACCGTGACGTTGTCCCGGGTGATGCCGTCCTGCGCGGGCACCGGCATCGTCACGATCTGCATATTGACCTTGCGCAGCTTGTCCACGCCCGGGACGACCATGGTGAACCCCGGGGGACGCACCTGGCCGCGGAGCCGCCCGAGCCGGAGGACCACGCCTCGCTCGTACTGCTTGATGACCCGGGCCGCCGCCCCGGCGTACACCAGCCCCGCGGAACCGACTGCCACGCCGGCGATCAGCAGCTCCTCGAGCATGACGACCCCCTTTCGAGCCGCCCGGTATAACCAATATGTCCACTGTACGTCGTAGGGCTGGGTCCGCGGGGAAGCGAGCCCAGCCCTACGACGTATCGGTACGACTCGGGACGTCTCAGGACCCCGAGGTGACCTTCACCGGCTCGGTCCCCGCTGAGCTGTGTCGGGCCGACCAGTTCTCCAGCGCGGTCCGGCAGGCATGGTCCAGGTGGTGCAGGCCGGAGAGGTTCAGCTCGATGGGCCGGTCCTGTGGCAGTGCCTCCAGGCTGTCGAGGATCTTCGGGAGCCGCAGGAAGGTGGCGTTGCCCGACAGGTGCGCCTGGATGGGTCCGGCTCCCTTGTCTATGACGTCGAGGCGTACGTGCGAGGCCTCCCATGCCGTCTTCGCGACGGCCAGCGCGAGCCCGATCAGGACGCCCTCGAACATGCTGACCGCGACGATCGACACCGCGGTGACGACGAGGATCAGTGCCTCGCCCCGGTGCTCACGCCACAGCGACGCGATCTCGCGCAGCGGGATCAGCCGCCAGCCCGCGTGCACCAGGATGCCCGCGAGGGCGGGCAGCGGAATGACGCCGAGCGCGGCGGGCAGCAGCGCCGCGAACAGCAGCAGCCACACGCCGTGCAGCACCCGGGACGCCTTCGTCCGCGCGCCCGCCTGGACGTTCGCCGCACTGCGTACGATCACCGCGGTCATCGGCAGCGCGCCGAGCAGCCCGCAGACGGTGTTGCCCGCGCCCTGCGCCATCAGCTCCTTGTCGTACTGGGTCCGCGGGCCGTCGTGCAGCCGGTCCACGGCCGCCGCGCTGAACAGCGACTCGGCGGAGGCGATCAGGGTGAACGCGAGGATCGTGCTGAGCACCCCGACGCTTCCGAGTTCGCCCAAGGCGTCGAGGGACGGCAGCTGGATGGAGCCCAGCAGTCCCTGCACCTCGACCTTCGCCACGGGGAGTCCGAAGCCCCACGAGACGAGGGTGGCCAGCGCGACCGCGCCGAGCGCCCCCGGCACCGTACGCACTCGCCGCGGCAGCAGTTTCCACAGTACGAGGACGACTATGGTCCCCACTCCGAGCGCGACCGACGCCAGTGCCTCCGGGCTGCGCACGGCGTCCACGAGCGCCGCCGGCAGTCCGCCGAGCTTGTCGAGACCGGAGGCCGGCGCCTTCAGGCCCGCCATCGAGTAGAGCTGGCCCGCGATCAGCACGAGGCCGATCCCGGCCAGCATGCCTTCGACGACGGCCACCGAGATGGCCCGGAAGTAGCGCCCCAACTTCAGTGCGCCCATGAGGAGTTGGAGTACGCCGGTGGCGAGCACGATGACACCGAGGACCGCGAGGCCGTACTCCCGCACGGCCTCGAAGACCAGCACGGTGAGCCCCGCGGCCGGCCCCGACACCTGGAGGCTGCTGCCGCGCATCAGCCCGGTGACGAGACCGCCCACGATGCCGGTGATCAGGCCGAGTTCGGCCGGGACTCCGGAGGCGACGGCGACGCCCACACACAGCGGCAGGGCGACGAGGAACACGACGACGGACGCGGCGAAGTCCTGCCGCAGGTGGGGGAGTTTCATCGCGCCGTTCACAGCGCCTCGAAGGTGCCGGTGTCCGCACGGTGCGCCTGTACGGCGCCGGTGTGGACCTCGTAGTACCAGCCGTGCAGGCGTAGTTGATCTGCCGTCAGGGCCCGTTCCACGCACGGGTACGCGCGGAGCCTGAGCAGTTGGGCCCGGACGTGGTTCTGCACCGCGTTGGCCACGGCGGGGTCGTCGTCCGGTGCGCCCGACGGGGGTTCGGCCTGCGCCAGCCAGTCGCGTACGGCGGGTACGGCGGTCAGGTCGTCGCCACGCACCAGTGCGCCGACGGCGCCGCAGTGCGAGTGGCCGCAGACCACGATTTCAGTGACACCGAGCACGTCCACCGCGTACTCGACGGTGGCGGCTTCGGCGGACGGCCGTCCGGGGACGTAGGGCGGGACGATGTTGCCCGCTGTGCGCAGCTCGAAGAGCTCGCCGGGGCGGGCGCCGGTGATCAGTGCCGGGACGACACGGGAGTCGGAGCAGGTGATGAACAGGACTTGGGGGGACTGGCCATGGGCCAGCTGGGCGAACCGCTCGGGGCGCTTTCCGTGCGCGCGGGCGTGTTCGATGAGGGGCTGCATCTGTCAGTTCCTCCTGGCGCGCCTCAAATGACGCGTCGGCTTAAAAGAACGGAGCGTGGGGGGAGATGCGCTCAGCTCAGCAGCGGAAGACCTGGAGTGTGGCTGGAGAATGGGCGGTTGAGGATCTCGACGATGTGCGAATGGAGGCCGGACGCGGCGCGGCAAGGGGATGAACGGCCGCCGGATCGCTTTCCAGCAGGGCGCGAGAGGGTCCTTCGGGAACGAGGTCCTCGTCACGGTTCCGGTCGCGGGACCGGAGTGGAGGCGCCACCTTCTGCTTCTGCTGATGCTCGGATTCGCCGCAGGAGACGACCTCGTTCTTCTGCGCGGAAGCGAACGTATGTATGGGAGCGAAGAACTGAAGGCTCATCAGGACCGTGGCGAGTGCCACAAACAGGATTCGGGCCGTCCTACCTCGCAACACAAGCCCCCTCCCGGCTGCTCACACATGTCAACAGTCAGCGTCAAGATCTACGGTAACGCGGCCAGTTGTTTGCAGGGTTAATTCTACGTTTCACCCTGAAGAGAGCCTGAAAAAGGTGGGGCGGTGGCGTAATTCAGCCCTTTACGAGCCCCTTGGCGTCCCGTGCCAGCGCGGTGAGCCGGGAAATCGCGCGGAAGTACTTCTTGCGATAGCCGCCGTTCAGCATCTCCTCGCTGAACAACTGGCCGAAAGGCATCCCGGAGGCGAGGACCGGCACCTCGCGGTCGTACAGCCGGTCCGCGAGCACCACGAGCCGCAGTGCCGTCGACTGGTCCGGTATCGGCTGGACGTCGGTGAGGCAGACGGCTTTCAGATCGTCGGTGAGAGCGCCGTAACGGCTCGGGTGGACGCGTGCGAGATGGTCGAGCAGGTGCGGGAAGTCATCGAGGGACGCGCCATCGGTGGCGTACGCCGCCTTGGTGACCTGCTCGTCGGAGAACGGCGCCGGGGCCTCGGGCAGCCCGCGGTGGCGGTAGTCCTCGCCGTCGATGCGCAGCGGGCGGAAGTGTGCGGACAGGCCCTGGATCTCGCGCAGGAAGTCGGTGGAGGCGAACCGGCCCTCACCGAGCTTGCCCGGCAGTGTGTTCGAGGTGGCCGCGAGCGCCACGCCCGCGTCGACCAGCTTGCCGAGCAGGGTGGAGACGAGGACGGTGTCACCGGGGTCGTCGAGCTCGAACTCGTCGATGCACAGCAGCCGGTGGCCGCTCAGTGTCTGCACGGTCTTCTGGAAGCCGAGCGCGCCGACCAGGTTCGTCAGCTCCACGAACGTGCCGAAGGCCTTGAGCTCGGGCTCCGCGGGGGTCGCGTGCCACAGGGAGGCCAACAGGTGGGTCTTGCCGACGCCGTAGCCGCCGTCCAGGTAGACGCCGCGGGGGCCGGCTTGGGCCTTCTTGGGCGCCTTCCCGAAGCCGAACAGCCCGCGCCTGCCCGAGCCCGTGGAGTACGGCGCGCCGAGACCGGCCGCGAAGCCGCTGAGGACGCGTACCGCCTCGGGCTGGCTCGGCTCGTTCGGGTCCGGGACGTACGTGGCGAAGCGGACCGAGTCGAAGCGCGGCGGCGGCACCATCTCGGCGACGAGCCGGTCCGCGGGGACGTGCGGCTCGCGGGCGCACAGGGACAGCGGGGTCGCTTCGGCTATCGGGCCGAACCCGGCGGAGGAGGTGGAGGTCGACACGGTTGCCCAGTCTAGGGGCCGTGCCACACTGCACGTCATGCGACGCCTGTTCCCTGTGACGTACGAAACAGCAGCCCAAGCCTCCGGTGGGGCGACGGACGCGGACGCGAGGGACCGGGAGTGGGGGCTCCAGGAGCTGGCGGAGGCGTACGCCTACCCGGACGTCCGGGAGCCCTGGCTGCGCGCCAACATGGTGTCGACGCTGGACGGGGCCGCCCAGCACGACGGGCGCTCCCAGCCCATCTCCAGCGCCACCGACATGCGGATCTTCGGTGTGCTGCGCGCCCTGGCGGACGTCGTCCTGGTGGGTGCGGAAACGGTACGCCAGGAGGGTTATCGTCCGGCACGCGCGCGCGGAGACTTCGCGGAGCAGCGGGAGGCGGCCGGACAGGGTCCGGCGCCCGCGATCGCGATCGTGACCGCCAGTCTCGACTTGGACTTCTCACTTCCGCTTTTCACCTCGCCCCTGGTGCCCACGCTGGTCCTGACCGGCGCCGGGGCTGCCCCGGACCGGGTGGCGGCCGCAGAGAAGGCGGGCGCGCAGGTCGTGATCGCGGGGGACGGCATGGGGGTGGAGCCGGCCCGGGCCGTACGCGCGCTGGGTGACCTCGGCATGACCCGGCTGCTGACCGAGGGCGGCCCGCGTCTGCTGGGCCAGCTGGTCGCGGCCGGGGTTCTCGACGAGCTCTGCCTGGCCGTCTCCCCGATGCTCACGGTCGGGGACGCGCAGCGGATCGCCGGAGGGCCTACGATCGCTGTTCCGAAACGGTTCGAACTGATGTCCTTGCTGGAGGAGGCCGGGTTCCTCTATGCCCGATACCGTCGGCCCTGACAAGTCAGCGGAATACCCCGTTCCGTTTTTCTTCGGCTGGGCACACTAAATCTCGCAGACCCCGTGCGGTTACGGGGCAGGATGGTTTCCGCAGGGGCCTGGGAACGGCCCACGGAGGAGAAGGGCGCCTGTCGTGTTCACAAGCGTATTGATGATCGAGAAGGCCCTGACGTCCGCTGACGTGGAGTTCGTCACCACCTTGCACGGTGACGAGGCGGTCGGCTTCCACGTGCTGCTCCAGCCCCGGGGCGATCAGGCGGACCGGCTGCTGAGGGCCATCGACGACGTCGCGCTCGGCGAGCTGGACGAGGCGGCTCACGAGGACGAGACCCCCGAGGGCGACGAGGCGGCCGGGCAGGGGCAGCAGGCCCTGGACGTGTCGCTGGTGGCGCTGCGCTCGACCGGCAACCAGGCCGAGGGGCGGCTCATCGAGGCCCATCCGCTGGACGCCCTGAAGGCCCTGGTCGAGGAGATCGACGCCGACGAAGTCATCGTGCTGACGGACCCCCACTACGTGGAGGAGTTCTTCCACCGTGACTGGGCCTCTCGGGCCCGCCACAAGGTGGGCGTACCGGTGCTGAAGCTGTTCTCGCACAGCAAGGTGTGACGGCCCGCTGCCGCTGGGTTTGGCCGTGGGCGCCGTGGGGGTGAGGTGCTTTTCGGGGTGCGGGTGCTTCGTGGCTGGTCGCGCAGTTCCCCGCGCCCCTTGCCGGGTGCAGTCCCCGGCACGGCATAGGCTGGGGGCGCGTTCCGTCGCGTGGACGCCGCTCATCGTCGTACCGCATCTTGGGGAGACACACGCATGGCACCCGGCCTTCCTACCGCCATGGACCGACCGCACTTCATCGGCATCGGCGGCGCCGGGATGTCAGGGATCGCGAAGATCCTCGCGCAGCGCGGGGCGACGGTGGCGGGCAGTGACGCGAAGGAGTCCGCGACCGCCGAGGCCCTGCGCGCGCTGGGCGCGACGGTGCACATCGGACACGCGGCCGATCACCTGGCCGCCGATGCCACCTGTGTCGTCGTCTCCTCCGCGATCCGCGCGGACAACCCGGAGCTGGCCCGCGCCGCGGAACTCGGCATCCCGGTGGTCCACCGCTCGGACGCTCTCGCCCGCCTGATGGACGGCCTGCGTCCGATCGCGGTCGCGGGCACCCACGGCAAGACGACGACGACCTCGATGCTGGCAGTGTCGCTCTCGACGCTGGGTCTGAGGCCCTCGTACGCGATCGGCGGCGACCTCGACGCCCCCGGCTCGAACGCCCTGCACGGCGAGGGCGACATCTTCGTCGCCGAGGCCGACGAGTCGGACCGCAGCTTCCACAAGTACGCGCCCGAGGTGGCGATCATCCTCAACGCGGAACTGGACCACCACGCCAACTACGCGTCCCTGGAGGAGATCTACGAGTCCTTCGTGACGTTCGTGGACCGTGTCACCGAGGGCGGCACGCTGGTGATCTCGGCGGACAACGAGGGCACGCGTGAGCTGACCCGGCGCGTGACGGCCTGCGACGTCCAGGTGGTGACGTACGGGGAGTCGGCAGACGCGGACGTCCGGGTGCTCTCCGTCGTCCCGCAGGGGCTGAAGAGCGAGGTGACGGTGCTCCTTGACGGCGCCGAACTGACCTTCGCGGTCTCGGTCCCCGGCCGCCACTACGCGCACAACGCGGTCGCCGCGCTGGCCGCGGGCGTCGCGCTCGGCATCCCGGCCGCCGAGCTGGCCCCCGCGCTCGCCTCCTACACGGGCGTGAAGCGCCGCCTCCAGCTGAAGGGCGAGGAGGCCGGCGTCCAGGTCGTCGACTCGTACGCGCACCACCCGACCGAGATGACGGCGGACCTGGAGGCGATGCGCGCGGGTGCCTCCGGGCGCATCCTGGTGGTGTTCCAGCCGCACCTGTTCTCCCGCACCCAGGAGCTGGGCAAGGAGATGGGCCAGGCCCTGTCCCTGGCGGACGCCTCGCTCGTCCTGGACATCTACCCGGCCCGCGAGGACCCGATTCCCGGCGTCACGAGCGAGCTGATCATCGAGGCGGCGCGTGCGGCGGGCGCGGATGTGACGCCGGTCCACGACAAGGCGGACGTGCCCTCGGTGATTGCGGGAATGACGAAGCCCGGTGATCTCGTTCTCACCATGGGCGCGGGCGACGTCACGGACCTCGGTCCCGAGATCCTGGCGCGTCTGCCGAAGTAGTCATCACCGTTTGTGCGAGGGGTTGAGCATCATGTCGTACGACATCGAGAAGCCGGACGAGCAGTGGCGCGCGGAGCTGACCCCGGCCGAGTACAAGGTGCTGCGCAAGGCGGGCACCGAGCCGGCGTTCACCGGTGAGTACACCGACACCAAGACGACGGGCGTCTACTCCTGTCGTGCCTGCGGTGCCGAACTCTTCACCTCCGGCGAGAAATTCGAGTCGCACTGCGGATGGCCGTCCTTCTTCGATCCGAAGGACACCGACGCGGTCGAGCTGATCTCGGACCGCTCGCTCGGGATGGTGCGGACCGAGGTGCGGTGTGCGCGGTGCGGGTCGCACCTCGGGCATGTGTTCGAGGGTGAGGGGTATGCGACTCCGACCGATCAGCGGTACTGCATCAACTCCATCTCGCTGCGGCTGACGTCTGAGGACTGACGTCTGAGGACTGGAGTCTGAGGACTGGCGTACGGAGATTGGTGTACGAGGGCCGGTGGCTCTTACAGCACCTTTCGCCGTATCAGCGCCGAGAGCACGATCGCGCCCGGGAGCAGGGGCAGCCAGACGGTCAGGACGCGGTAGCCGATGACACTCGCGGTGGCGATTGTCATCGGTGCGCCGAACACGACGAGGGCGATCACCAGCGCCGCGTCCACCGGACCTATGCCGCCCGGGGCGGGTACGGCCCCGGCCACCGCGCTGGCCGCGAGGTACGCGAAGACCACATGCGGCCAGGGCAGCGGCAGGCCGAGCGAGGCACCGACCGAGACGAGCACGCCCGCCTGGAACAGGGGGAAGACGGTCGCCCCGCCCCACAGAGCGAGTACCCGGCTGGGCCGGGTGTGCAGGAGTCGCGCGTCCGTGAGAGCGGTGCGGACGAACCCGAACAGCGGGCGACGCAACCGGCGTACGACCGTCAGAACCAGGGCCGTCGCGGCGAGGCCGACGAACGCGCTCGCGGCGACCAGCAGCAACGTCTCTTCGTCCGGGACGAGTTGGCCGATACGCAGTGTGCCTGGGAAGGCGACGAGGAACGCGAGGATCAGTGCCATCTTCGCGATCGGTTTGACCAGCGAGTACAGGGCGAGCGAGGCGGTGGCCCGGGCGAGGGAGATGCCCCGGCCCTGGAGGAAGCGCAGGGTGACGGCGTGAGCGCCGATCCCGGCCGGCAGCACCTGGTTGGCGGCGCCGGCGGCGAACTGCGAGGCGAATAGCTGCCCCAGCGGAAGCCTCTCTGGGATGGCCCCCTGCCGGGTCACGGAGGCGCCCACCCAGCACAGGCAGGTGAACGCCACCCCGGCCAGTAGCCACCAGGGGTCGGCGGCGGCCAGCCGTGTGGCGCCGTCGTGCACCACACGCCAGTCGACCGCGGCCCACCCGCCGATCAGCAGCAGCGGGACCAGGCTGAGCGCCAGGCGGAGATGGCGGGTGGAGGAGGAAGGGGAAGGGCTAGGGCACGGGGAGGAAGGGGAGGGGCTGGGGCACGGGGAGGGTGAGAGCGTCAGGGTGAGCGGCCCTGGCAACTCGTCGATCCGGATCTGGGACACGGCGCACGTCGTCCTTCCGCGTCGCGTCCCGCGCGATCGCGGGTCGGACGGATACAAGGCGAGGCAAGAGGGGACGCGGGGAGCGTTCCCCTTCCGCGTGACCACAGGGTGTCCGGGAACCGAAGCGCCGTCGGAGGATGGGCGACGCGGGCACCCTGACCTGCTCGGTCGGATCGGTTCTGGACCCGGCGTCCAGTGGTCGGTATCTGGCTATTTATTCGCCGTGCGGTCATTTTCTCCGCCGTACGGTGGCGCGATCGCGATCGCGACCGTCATGGCGTCACGGGCCGTGATCGCGTACCGCTCGCCGCGCGGCATTGTCACCCTGGGTAGAAGAATGGTCACGATTACGGCTGGTCGTATCAACCCAGGTCCACCCAGGGAGAGCCATGGCCGACGACAGCGAGCACCGCGAGGACCGTACACAGACGTCGGCCCCCGCGTTGGCGCGGGCCGTGAAGCTGCTGCGTCGTCCCAAGCTGTGGCTGATGCCCACCGTTCTGACCGGGCTGCTCGCCCTGCTGCTGTCTCTGCTCTACATGGGCGGGATCGTCAATCCCAACCGTGCCCTGCACGACCTGCCCATCGGCATCGTCAACGCGGACCGGGGCGAGCCGCTGCCCGGTCAGCAGGAGAACCTGGGGACGCAGATCACCCGGTCCGTCACCTCCGGCGCCTCCGACACGGTCGACTGGCGCCGGCTCACCGCCGCGCAGGCGCGGGACCAGCTGGCCTCCGCGAAGATCTATGGCGCCCTGGTCATCCCCGCCGACTTCACCGGCTCGGTCGCCGCGCTCACCACCACGAACGCAAAGGCCCGACCGGCGATCACCGTGCTGACCAATCCCGGCATGGGCAGCTTCGGGTCCTCGCTGGCCAGCAAGATCACCCAACAGGCCGCCCAGCAGACCTCCTTGACCATCGGCAGACAGCTGACGGCAGCCCCCGCCGCCGCGAAGGCCGGCTCCACCGAGCGTCTGCTGCTTGCCGACCCGGTCACCGTCACCACCGAGGTCGGCCACCCCATCGGCGCGAACAGCGGCCTCGGCCTGACCGCGTTCTACTACACCCTGCTGCTCGTGCTGGCCGGCTTCATGGGCGCCAACATCATCGGCACCGGCGTCGACAGCGCCCTCGGCTACGCCGACACCGAGATCGGCCCCTGGCACACCCGTCGCCCGACCGTGCCCATCAGCCGTACCCAGACGCTGCTGCTGAAGATGGCCATGACCGCCGGGATCACCGTGCTCACCACGACCTTGATCATGGTCGCCACCGTCGCGATCCTCGGCATGGACGCCTCCCACCTGCCCCTGCTGTGGATCTACTCCTACTGCGCCAGTTTCGCGGTCGGGCTCGGCGTCCAGGCCATCAACGCCGCGTTCGGCGGGATCGGCCAGCTCGTGGCCATGTTCGTGTTCATCGTCCTGGGCCTGCCGTCCTCCGGAGCCACCGTGCCGCTGCAGGCCGTTCCGGGCTTCTACCGCTTTCTGTCCATCTTCGAGCCCATGCGCCAACTCAGCGAAGGCGTCCGCGCCATCCTCTTCTTCGACGCGCGCGCCGACGCCGGCCTCACCCGCGCCTGGCTGTGGATCGTGATCGGTGTCGCCCTCGCGCTGCTCTTCGGCTTCGCGATGACCCGCTACTACGACCGCAAGGGCCTGCAACGCCTGACTCCGCAGCCGGCCTGAAGCCGCGGCCGGGTGGTTGCCACGGCTTGCGGGCGGGGGAAACCACGGGACGGCGCCCCGCCGTTCGGCGGGGGATTCCAGCCGAACGGCGCGTACATGGGTGTGCGCCCGCGGGGCACCATGAACGCACTGGTCACACCGTGCTGACCAGAACGCGAGGAGCCGCCATGACCGTCGAGCCGACGCCCGCCACTCCACCGGCACACACCGGTCCTGTTCGTCCGCCGCCGCCCTTCGACCCGGAGCTGGCCGCCGCTCTGGAACTGGTCGCGGAGTTCCTGCCGACCACCTTCACACTGGAGGCGATTCCTCAGCTGCGGGAGGGCGCGAGCCCCATGCGGCCCTCGGACGAGGACCTGCGGCGCGGCGGCGCCTTCGAGGTCGAGGAGCGGTCGGTGCCGGGGCCCGAGGGAGACCCGGACATCTCGCTGCTGATCTGCCGGCCGGCCGGGGTGAGCGCGCCGTTGCCTGCCGTGTACTACATCCACGGCGGCGGCATGGTCGTCGGTGACAACCGGATGGGCGTGCCCGAAGCGCTCGGCTGGGCCGCGGAGCTGGGGCTCGTGGTGGTGTCGGTGGAGTACCGGCTCGCGCCCGAGCACCCGCACCCGGCACCGGTCGAGGACTGCTACGCGGGCCTGGTGTGGACGGCCAAGAACGCCGACCAGCTGGGGATCGACCCCGAGCGCGTCATCGTCGCCGGAGGCAGCGCGGGCGGCGGTCTCGCCGCAGCCCTCGCCCTGCTGGCCCGGGACCGCGGCGGGCCGGAACTGATCGGCCAGGTGCTGATGTGCCCGATGCTGGACGACCGCAACGAGTCGGTGTCCGCCCACCAGATGGCCGGGCTCGGCCTCTGGGACCGTACGGCCAACGCGATGGGGTGGGGTGCGCTGCTCGGGGAGGCGAGCGGCGGGCCCGACGTCTCGCCGTACGCGGCCCCGGCCCGGGCCACCGACCTGTCCGGGCTGCCCCCGGCCTATATCGATGTCGGCTCGGCGGAGACCTTCCGCGAGGAGGACGTCGCGTACGCCACGCGCCTGTGGGAGGCCGGCGGTCGCGCTGAGCTCCATGTGTGGCCCGGCGGCTTCCACGGCTTCGAGGCGTTCGCCCCGCAGGCTCAGTTGTCCCAGGACAGCCGGGCCGCCAAACTGCGCTGGCTGCGCCGGCTCCTCGGCGCCTGAGCGGTCGGTCATTGCCCTGCGTTCCCTGCGCTCCCAGCGCTTGGCAGGGCGGGCCGGCGGTCGCAGGATGGTGAGCGTGAGAGAGCTGGCAGGGCGGCTCGCGGAGCTCGACCCAGATGCGGGCGCCGCGCTACAGGTCATCGCCTACTTCGACCGTCTGATGGAGGGCCGGGTCGGTCTGGAGGCGCTGGTACGCGGCGCCGCCGTACTGTCCGGCTATCCCGCCCGACTGGTCGACGAGCGGCGCGGCGTCCGGATCCGGGTCGAACCGGACGGACGGCGCGAGGACTCCGGAGGGCCGGTGGATCCGGCGTGGCCGTGGGCGCCGCTCGACGCCTCCGAGGTGGGCGGTCGGCTGCGGGGGCGAATGGGTACGCCGGGGGCCGCTTCGGGCTCGGTGCCGCCGGGGATACCGGAGGCCGCGTCGGGCTCGGTGTCGCTGGGCACCGCGGGCGTGGTCGGGCAAGGGGTCCCGCCTGACCAGCCCGACGCCGTCCCTGCGCAGGTGCCGCTCGACGCCTCCGACGTGGCCCGGCCGCGGGAGCGCGTGGGCACTCGGGACGCCGCCCCGGACTCGGCATCGCTTGACACCCCCCACGCCGCCCCGCTCCGGGCGCAGCTCGACACTTCCGGCGCCGCCCGGCAGTCGGCCCCGCCGGTCACCGTCGGCTCCCCGGCGACGGTCACCCACGTGGATGTGGCGGTTCCGGACATCGCAGCCGCCCTGTGGCTGGAGCTTCCCGGTCCGCCTGACGGCGTACGCGCGATGATCCTGGAGCGGGCTGCGGGTGCTGTACGGGCGGTCCTGGAGCGGACGCGTGGGTGGGCGCCGCCAGCCGCGCCCGCCCCCGATCCCGCGCTGGTCGAGGTGGTCCTCGACGCTTCCGCACCGGATGCCACGCGTACGCATGCCGCAGCCCAACTGGGGCTGAAGCGGGGGCAGTCGGTGCGCGCGGTGGCGCTGCAAGGGGGCGGCGCGGAGATCGTGCCGGCCGGGCGGCACGGGATCGAGGCGCGGCGGGCCGGTGTCGGGCCGGCCGTGGAACCGGCCGAGCTTCCGCGGTCGTGGGCCGGCGCGCGGACCGCACTCCGGCTCACCGCCGAGGGCACGGTGCACGACCCCGGGCCCCGCACGGTGTACGCCGACGAGCTCGGCGGTCTGGCACTGCTCGCGGCGGCGGTGGGCCCGGACACCCCGCCGATCCCCGACGAACTCGCCGTGGACCGCGCCCTCGCGGAGGTCTCCTGGGCGGCCGCGACACTTCACGCGGTGGCCTCCGCGCCGAGCCTGCGCGCGGCGGCCACCGAGCTGACGGTGCATCACTCGACGCTCCAGGAACGCCTCGTACAGGTCGAGCACATCCTCGGCTGGGACGTGCACTCCCCGCAGGGCCGCCTGCGGCTGCAACTGGCGCTCGCGGTACGGAAGTTGCGGCGAACGGGAACGGCAGGTCCAGCCGTCGAGGGGCTCAGCGGCGACGCCAGACAGTGAAGCCGATGCCCGCGGCGAGGAGGAGCGCCGCCGCTCCGCCCGCGACCAGGGGGAGCCCGCTGTTGCCTCCGGAATTGCTGTCGGCGACGGGGGTGAGGTCGTCGGGAGCTGTCTCCTGGGCCGGTGAAGGGCTCGTCTGCGTGGGGGTGGGCGTCTGCTCGGCCGGAGAAGTCGTCTTCGGTGGTGCCGACGTCTTCGGCGTGGTGGGCGAAGGTGTCTGCCGGGCAGGAGCGGAGGCCGCCGGTGTGGCAGCCCCGGCTCCTCCGGCCTTCTTTGCCGGGAAGACCACGTCCGAGCACGAGTAATACGTGTCCGAGGTACTGGAGTTCTGCCAGATCGTGTAGAGCATCTGGCGGCCGGTCCGGTTGGACGGCAGCGTGGCCTTGATGCGGTAGGCGCCGTTGACGAGAGCCGGGTCGGTGGCGGTGGCGAACGGCTGCGTGGGCAGGTCGGACCACTTCAGGGGCTGCTTCGGGTCGTAACCCGGCTTGGTCAGATACAGCTTGAAGGTCCCGGTGTGCGGGATCGTCGAGCTGTACATGAGGGTGAAGGACGCGCCGGGAGTCAGGGATGTCGAGGGCCAGTCGGCGCGGGCGAGGTCGAGGCCCTTGTATTCGGGGAGGCCTCCGCTGCAGAGCTGCCCGTCGGGGATCACCTCGCGGTCGTGGCCGTTGACGCCGGCGACCCGGAGGTTGTCCCAGGCCGTGAAGGGCGCGCCGTTCGCGGCGATCGCCGCCGCGCAGGCCGCCGTACGTGTGTTGCCCCCGCCCATGGGCGAGCACGCCGCCACCCTGCTGACCGGATCCGTCGGCGCGCCGTGTGCCTGGGCGGGTCCCGCGGCCAGGGCGGTGAGCAGCAGGGGCAGCCCCACGGCGACGGCGGCCGCGGTGGCGGTGCGGTGTGCGGTCATCGGTGGGTCTCCTCGGCGGGTCGGGAAAGCGGGTGAAGCGGTAGAGCGGTTGAAGCGGTCGAGAGAGTCAAGCGAGTGACGCGGGGAAGCAGGGGGAAAGCCGGTGCGGCCGCACCGCATCACTTGAGCGGCCGCACCGCACGGTGAAGTACGGGAAGCAGGCGCCCCGTGTTCAGATGCCCAACTCGGGTGAACCAGGGTGTTCCGGCCTAACTGCCCGCACCTGAGGGTTGGTTACCAGCCAGATCGAGGGTTTCCCCTGTATCCCTCTCACCTGCGGTTTGCCTATTGTTCGACCACAGCCACCCCACAGGAAACCCCTGATCAGGTCGCTTGCGCATGGCCGGCCACCGCGCCGCTTTCTGGTTCCGCACCCCCCGCCGCTTCGACGACGAAGCGAATCGACCGCTGCTCCGCCTCGCATCGCGCTGCCCGGAGCCGGCCCCGAAAGGCAAGCCCTTGCGTTCCTCGACCTTGACCTCGCCCTCGCGCTCCCGCGGAGTCAGACGGAAGCTGATATCCGTCGCCGCGATATCCGCCGCGCTGCTGGCCGGTACGACCACCTCGGTCGCCGTCGCGCAGACCCCCGCGGCCACCGTTGAGGCCACCCCCGCCGCGCAGGCCGTCGCCGCCCCCGCCGAGCGCCTGATCGTCGGCTACAAGTCCGGCGCCGCCGAGGCCAGGTCCAACACGGCCGCCGACGCCGATGCCCGGGCCAAGGGCGAGGAGGCGGGCGAGGACCTCGACTTCCAGCGCCGCCTCGGCACCGGCGCGGCCCTGGTCGACCTGGGCGCCGAGCTCAAGAAGGCGGACGTCGCCGACGTCATCGCGCGGTACCAGGCGGACCCGCAGGTCGCGTACGTCGTACCGGACCGTCTCAACAAGCCGCAGGCGGACCCGAACGACACCGAGTACAGCAAGCAGTGGGACCTGTTCGAGTCCACGGCGGGCATGAACGTCCCGGGGGCCTGGGCCACCTCCACCGGCAGCGGTGTGACGGTCGCCGTCATCGACACGGGTTACGTCACGCACTCCGACGTCGCCGGGAACATCGTCGCCGGCTACGACTTCATCTCCGACACCGCGGTCTCGGTCGACGGCGACGGGCGCGACAGCAACCCGGCCGACCCGGGCGACTGGTACGCGACCGACGAGTGCGGTACCGGCACCGGTTCAAGCAACTCCTCCTGGCACGGCACGCATGTCGCGGGCACCATCGCCGCCGTCACCAACAACGGCAAGGGCGTCGCGGGCATCGCCTACAACGCGAAGATCTCCCCGCTGCGCGTCCTCGGCAAGTGCGGCGGCTACGACTCCGACATCATCGACGCGATCACCTGGGCGTCCGGCGGCAGCGTCTCCGGCGTCCCCGCCAACGCCAACGTCGCCAAGGTCATCAACATGAGCCTCGGCGGCTCCGGTGCCTGCACCTCCGCCACCCAGACCGCCATCACCGCCGCCGTGAACCGCGGTACGACGGTCGTCGTGGCCGCCGGCAACGAGAACTCCAACACCTCGGGCTACTCCCCGTCGAGCTGCAGCAACGTCATCAACGTCGCCGCGACGAACCGCACCGGCGCCCGCGCCTCGTACTCCAACTACGGCACCCTCGTGGACATCGCGGCCCCCGGCGGCCAGACCAGCACCGGCACCGCGAACGGCATCCTCTCCACACTGAACTCCGGTACGAAGACGCCGTCCACGGAGTCGTACGCGTACTACCAGGGCACCAGCATGGCCACCCCGCACATCGCGGGTCTGGTCGCGCTGATGAAGTCGGCGAACTCCTCGCTGACCCCGGCCCAGATCGAGTCGGCCATCAAGACCAACGCCCGTGCCCTGCCCGGGGCTTGCACCGGAGGCTGCGGCGCCGGTCTGGCGGACGCGACCAAGACGGTGCAGGCGGTGAGCGGGTCCGGCGGCTCCACGGGGGGCACCACCTTCACCAGCACCTCGGCCGTCCCCATCCCGGACGCCGGGTCCGCCGTCGACTCGCCGATCACCGTCAGCGGCCGCACCGGCAACGCGCCCACCGCCCTTCAGGTCGGCGTCGACATCACCCACACCTACCGCGGTGACCTGGTGATCGACCTGGTCGCCCCGGACGGTTCGACCTACCGCCTGAAGGCCGCCAGCTCCTCGGACTCCGCGGACAACGTCAGCGCCACATACACGGTCAACGCCTCCACCGAGACCGCGAACGGCACCTGGAAACTCCGCGTCCAGGACACGGCGGCGCAGGACACGGGCACGATCAACAGCTGGAAGCTGACCTTCTGACGCCCACAGGGGTCATGCCGTACGGTGCCTCGCGGCACCCCGGGTTCCGGGGGGCCGCGAGGCCGTGGCACGCCGGATAGTGTGCCTGCCGAGGCCCTGCCCAGCCCCGGAGGAACGCACCGCCATGTCTGAAGCCCCCGCAACACCCGTGGTCCTGAGCAACGTGCCGGGTTCGCTCCCCTGGAGTGTGCTGGCCGAGCGGCATCCGGCGCTCGTCCGGAAGGTGCGGGACGCCTTTCCCTACGGGCCCGAGCAGCGTCGGGGGCTCGACGACCTGCTGAAGAACTGCACCGAGGGCGTCATCGAGCCGCTCGGTGCGGGGGCGGCGGACCGTGAGCGGTGGGAGACGTGGGGGCGGGAGTACTTCGGCCGGTCCTGGTTCGACGTGCCCTTCCTGTGGTCCGAGAGCTACTTCTACCGCCAACTCCTCGAAGCCGTCGGGTACTTCGCCGCCGGGCCTTGGAAGGGCATCGACCCCTTCCGCCCTTTCAAGCTCGCCGAGCTCGACACCTCGGAGGCGGACGAGGAACTCGCCGCGCTCGACGAACGCGCGCACCAGCCGGTCGAGGAGCAGGAGTTGGCGCTGCTGCACGGCTCGCTGTGGGGGAACCGCGCGGACCTCGGCTTCCGCCTGGCCTCCGCCGACGGTGAAACGGCCGGCGACTCACAACTCGTAGCTGATGACAGCGAGTCGCTGCGGTCGCTGTTCGCCGGCGGCACCCTCTGCGTGGTCGCGGACAACGCGGGCCGCGAACTCATCCCGGACCTGCTTCTCATCGACCACCTCCTGCTGCACCGCCGCGCCGGGCGGGCCGTCCTGCACGTGAAGCCGTACCCGTACTACGTCTCCGACGCCACGACCGCGGACGTGGTCGACGCGCTGCGCCACCTCACCGCGGCGAAGGGCGCGGCCGGTGAGTCCGGTCACCGCCTCTGGTCGGCGATGGCCGACGGCCGCCTCACGGTCCGGGCCCATCCCTTCTCCTGCGCACCCCTGCCGTACGCCGATATGCCGGATGACCTGCGCGAGGAGTTTGCCGGGGCGGACGTGACGATCATGAAGGGTGACCTGAACTACCGCCGCCTCATCGGCGACAGGCGCTGGCCCGCCACGACGCCCTTCGCGACCACCACCGCGTACTTCCCCGGCCCGGTCGCCGCCCTGCGCACGCTCAAGTCCGACGTGACCGTCGGCCTCGACGCCCGCACCGAGGCAGCACTCGACGCCGCCGAGGAACAGCGCTGGCGCACGAGCGGCACACACACGCTGATTCAGGTCAGGCGGTGAGACCGCCGAGCCTTCGGTCGAACGGGCGGTGGCGCGGGCTCCGCGCACGGCCTTCGCCGGTGTGGCGTACGTTCGCACGGTGATTCACGCGATGGTGTGATCATGTCCTGGCCCGTGGATGCCCCCGGAGGGCCATGGGTAGGGCCCGGCCATGACGCAGCCGTTCGAACTCCCGCACTTCTACATGCCGTATCCCGCGCGGCTGAACCCGCATCTCGACGAGGCACGGGCCCACTCGGTCGAGTGGGCCCGCGGAATGGGCATGCTGGAGGGCTCCGGCATCTGGGAGCAGTCCGACCTCGACGCGCACGACTACGGACTGCTCTGCGCGTACACGCACCCCGACTGCGACGGCCCGGCACTCTCGCTCATCACCGACTGGTACGTGTGGGTGTTCTTCTTCGACGACCACTTCCTGGAGATCTTCAAACGCAGTCAGGACCGCGACGGCGGCAAGGCCTACCTCGACCGGCTGCCGCTCTTCATGCCGCTGGATCTCTCAACTCCCGTACCGGAGCCGGAAAATCCCGTCGAAGCGGGGCTCGCCGACCTCTGGGCGCGCACGGTGCCCGCGATGTCCGTCGAGTGGCGCAGGCGGTTCGCGGTCTCCACCGAGCATCTGCTGAACGAGTCGCTGTGGGAGCTCTCCAACATCAACGAAGGGCGGGTCTCCAACCCCGTCGAGTACATCGAGATGCGCCGCAAGGTGGGCGGCGCCCCCTGGTCCGCGGGGCTCGTCGAGTACGCGACCCGTGAAGTGCCCACCGCGGTCGCCGAGGCGAGGCCGCTGCGGGTGCTGATGGAGACGTTCTCCGACGGGGTGCATCTGCGCAACGACCTCTTCTCGTACCAGCGGGAGGTCGAGGACGAGGGCGAGCTCAGCAACGGCGTCCTCGTCCTGGAGACCTTCTTCGGCTGCACGACCCAGGAGGCCGCCGAGATCGTCAACGACGTGCTCACCTCCCGGCTCCACCAGTTCGAGCACACGGCGTTCACCGAAGTGCCCGCGCTGGCCGTGGAGAACGGACTCACTCCGGACGAGGTCGTGGCGGTCGCCGCGTACACACAAGGGCTCCAGGACTGGCAGTCCGGCGGCCACGAGTGGCACATGCGGTCCAGCCGCTACATGAACGAGGGGGCCCTGTCGCAGGGCGAGCCCTTCGGCGCCGCCGGGTTCGGGACGTCCGCCGTCGACATCGGCGTGCTGCTCTCCGCGGCCGGGGCGGAGCGGCTGCGCTCGTACACCCATGTCCCGTTCCAGAAGGTCGGGCCCTCTCAACTCCCCGACTTCTACATGCCGTTCGAGCTGACGCTCAGCCCGCACCTGGAGGGGGCCAGGGACCGGCTCACCGGCTGGATGCACGACATGGGCATGCTCCAGGAGGGCGTCTGGGACGAGGACAAACTCCTCGCCTACGACCTGCCGTTGTGCGCGGCGGGCATCCACCCGGACGCGACGCCTCAGGCCCTCGACGTCAGCTCCCAGTGGCTGGCCTGGGGCACCTACGGCGACGACTACTACCCGCTCGTCTTCGGCAACCGCCGCGACCTGGCCACCGCCAAGCTGGTCACCGCGCGACTGTCGGCCTGCATGCCCATCGACGGCGAAGAGGTCCCCGTCCCGGTCAACGGGATGGAGCGCGGCCTCATCGACCTCTGGCAGCGCACCGCCGCGGACATGACCCCGGACGAGCGTCGCCAGTTCCGGGCCGCGGTCGACGTGATGACGGAGAGCTGGCTGTGGGAGCTGTCCAACCAGATCCAGCACCGCATCCCCGACCCGGTCGACTACCTGGAAATGCGCCGCGCCACCTTCGGCTCCGAACTCACCATGAGCCTGTGCCGCATCGGCCACGGCCGGAAGGTACCGCCGGAGGTCTACCGCAGCGGCCCCGTCCGGTCGCTGGAGAACGCCGCCATGGACTACGCGATGCTCCTGAACGACGTCTTCTCCTACCAGAAGGAGATCGAGTACGAGGGCGAGGTGCACAACGGCATCCTCGTCGTGCAGAACTTCTTCGGCTGCGACTACCCGACCGCGCTGAACGTCATCCACGACCTGATGACCCAGCGCATGCAGCAGTTCCAGTACGTCGCCACCCATGAACTGCCCATCCTGTACGAGGACTTCAAGCTCTCGGAGGAGGTGCGCGGGATCATGCAGAGCTATGTCGTGGAGCTGCAGAACTGGCTCGCCGGCATCCTGAAGTGGCACCAGGACTGCCACCGCTACGGCGCCGCGGACCTGGCCCGCCGCGCCCACGGCTTCCTTCCGGACCAGGCGTCCGCGCTCCCGTTCAACTGGTCGGGGACCCCGGTAGCCGCGTCGGTCTGACGCTCACCCGTGCCGCCTCGGAGAGCTCCGCGAATTCCGCGCGCATCTCCGGGGCGGTTTCGGTTGTCTCGGCGAGACCGCCCTCCTCTCGAACGCGCTTGGCAGTCTCACTCGTTCGTGGATCGTCGGGTGCCTGGGCGCCGGGTAGCAACACCCGGGGGCGATCCACAGAGCAGCTGCCGGAGGCGATCCATGGAACAGACCGCGTTGCGTCCCAAGCCGATGCCCGGTCAGGAGCCGGGCGGTGGCCGTCCGGCCGGCGGCAACCGGCGTCCGCACGCCGCGCGGCGACGCGGCAAGCGGCTGATGACTCTCCTCTTCGGCCTCTTCGTGGGGACCGTCCTGGTGCTGTCGGGCGTCGGACTCGGCACGGTGGGCGCCACCGTGATCGGGATGAGCAAGCTGGCGGATCTGCAGAAGCAGGCGGCCGCGGCCCCACCTCCGACCGGGTCCAAGGCGGCTCCGGGCGGCGTGAGCTCAGCCCCGGCCAAGGAACCGGAGGAACAACCGGAGAAGAAGGAGTCCGTGCGGGCGACGCTCGCCGTCGAGGCCGTCGACGTCCCCGAGGGCACGGGCGCACTCGTCGTCGGTGTCCATGTCCCCGGGCCGGGTTACACGGCGGGCCTGGTCCGCGGTGACGTACTGCTCGCCTTCGGCGAGACCCGTATCGACCGGGCCGCCGACCTGGCACGGGCGGTCGCCGCCGCGAAGCCCGGAACCTCCGTCACCCTCACCGTGCGGCACGCCAACGGCAACGAACAGCAGCTGTCCACGACCCCAGGGGTGGTGACCTGATCGGGAAACCCGGTCGCCCGGCTCGCGCCCGTCCCGTCGGAGGGGCAGGATGCTGCCCGTAGCCCCCTGGGGAACCCGGGACAGACGGAGGCATGGATGACCGGCACGCCCGCGCCCTTCACCAGCGGTGACTACGAGGCCCGTATGCGACGCGCGGCCGAGGCGGCAGCGGACGCGGGGCTGGACGGCGTACTGGTCGCGCCGGGGCCCGATCTGGTGTGGCTGACCGGGTACCGGCCCGTGGAGACCGAGCGGCTCACCGTGCTGGTGCTCAGGCCCGGTCAGGACCCCGTCCTGGTCGTGCCCACCCTGGAGGCCCCGGACGCGGCGGCGGCGGCCCCCACGCTGGCCCTCCGCGACTGGACCGACGGCAAGGACCCGTACGAGGCGACCGGCGCCCTTCTCACCGGCTACGGCCGCTATGGCATCAGCGACAACACCTGGGCCCTGCACCTGCTGGGCCTCCAGAAACGGCTGCCGGACACGCGATACCTGGCCCTCACCGAGACCCTGCCGATGCTGCGGGGTGTCAAGGACGCGGCGGAACTGGACCGGCTGGCGGCGGCCGGCGCCGCCGCGGACGCGACGTACGAGGAGATCCGGAAGGTTCCCTTCGCCGGCCGGCGGGAGACGGACGTGGCCGCCGATGTCGCCGCCCTGCTGCGGCAGTTCGGGCACTCCCAGGTCGACTTCACCATCGTCGCCTCGGGCCCGAACGGAGCGAACCCGCACCACGAGGCGGGCGACCGCGTCATCGAACGCGGCGACATGGTCGTCCTCGACTTCGGTGGCCTCAAGTACGGCTACGGCTCCGACACCTCCCGCACGGTCCACGTCGGCGAACCGGACGACGAGGAGCGCGCGGTGCACGACATCGTGCGCGAGGCGCAGGAGGCGGGTTTCCGGGCGGTGCGGCCCGGCGCCGCCTGCCAGGACGTCGACCGGGCGGCCCGCGCGGTCATCACCGAGGCCGGGTACGGCGAGTACTTCATCCACCGCACCGGGCACGGCATCGGCGTCACCACCCACGAACCGCCGTACATGATCGAGGGCGAGGAACTGCCCCTCGTCCCCGGAATGTGCTTCTCCGTGGAGCCCGGCATCTATCTGCCCGGCCGCTTCGGAGTGCGCATCGAGGACATCGTGACGGTGACCGCGGACGGCGGACGCCGCCTCAACACCACCTCCCGCGAGCTGGTGACCGTCGACTGACCGCCCTTCCCTCTACGAACGTCTGTCCCCTCTCGTACCCCACGTCCCCGAACGACAGCGGCGCGCCCATGACCCAGGTACCGACACCGACCGTGGACACTGTCCGCCGGCTGGTCCGTTCCCTGCTCACCGACGCCCCCACGGCGGGCCCGGGCCCCGAGGTCCGGCCCGTCGCCGAGGCCGGCGGACACTCCACCTGGTGGGTCGGTACGCGCCATGTGCTGAGGCTCGCCCCGGACCGCGAGGCCTCCGCGCGTCGGCGCCGCGAGCTGCGACTGCGTGACCTGGTCCGCCCACACGTCGGGGTCGCGGTCCCGGTGAGCGTCGCGCACGGCGAGTGGGCCGCCGGGCTGGGCTACACCCTCGACACCAAGCTGGCCGGCGTCACCAGCGAGGAACAGGACGTCTCCGCCATCGGCGAGGCGGACCTCGCCGCGCTGCTCACCGGGCTGCGCGAGGTGCCCGTACGCCAGGCCGAGGCACTCGGCGTTCCGCGCGCCGCACCGCGCTCCCTGGAGGAGCTGCGGACGTCCGCAGAACGGGCCGCCGAACAGCTCGCCGCCGCCGACGAGTTCGACCCCGCCCGGTTCGCCCAGCTCACCGCGGCCGCCGCCGCTCAGCTCGCCGCCCAGCCCGGGGTCGCCGTCCTCGTGCACGACGGCCTCAAGGGCGAACACCTCGTCGTCAGCGCCGACGGCCGGCTGCGCGGCGTCCTCGACTGGACAGACGCGGTGCTCGGCGACCCCACCGAGGACATCGCGGGGCTCGCCATCGCGGTCGGCGCCCCGGCGGCCGTGCGCGCCGCCACCCTCGCCGGGTACGGCGCCCGTCCCTGCCTGCGCGGCCTGTGGCTGTCCCGCTGCGACACCGTGATCCGTCTCGCCGACAGCCTCCAGGGTCGCGGCGACAGTCCCGTAACCCTCCTGCGGACCCAGCTGCGCCGAGCCTGGGAACCGATCCTGCTGGAACGGGTCACGGAACTGACGGGCGACGACTGAGCCACCACAGGCCCTACGCCTGCCTCAGCACCACACACGATTCGCCCGGCACACTCAGCACCCCGTCCTCGCCCGGCGCCCTGACCGGCTCCCAGGCGGCCAGCACGTGCGCGTTGCGAACGCCGAGGGGGATGGTCGCGGTCTCCTTGCCGAGGTTCACGGCCACCCGGACGTCACCGCGCCGCAGGGCGAGCCAGCGGGCCTCCTGGTCGTAGGCGACCTTCACCGCGGCGAGGTCGGGGTCCGACAGGTCGGCCTGGCGTTGGCGCAGGGTGATCAGATCGCGGTACCAGGCCAGTACGCGCGCGTGGAGTGCCTTTTCGGGCTCCGACCAGTCCAGACAGGACCGGTCCCGGGTGGCCGGGTCCTGCGGGTCCGGGACGTCCTCCTCGGCCCAGCCGTGTGCCGCGAACTCCCGGCGCCTGCCCCGCCGTACGGCCTCGGCGAGATCCGGATCGGTGTGGTCGGTGAAGAACTGCCAGGGCGTGCCCGCCGCCCACTCCTCGCCCATGAACAGCATCGGCGTGAAGGGCCCGGTGAGCGTCAGCGCGGCGGCGCAGGCCAGCAGACCGGGGGAGAGGGAGGCCGACAGCCGGTCGCCCTGGGCGCGGTTGCCGATCTGGTCGTGGGTCTGCGTGTAGCCGACCAGGCGGTGCGCCGAGACGCGCGTACGGTCGAGCGGGCGGCCATGGGAGCGCCCGCGGAAACTGGAGTACGTGCCGTCGTGGAAGAAGCCGGACGTCAGCGTTTTCGCGAGTGCCGGGAGCGGGGCGCGCGCGAAGTCCCCGTAGTAGCCCTGCGACTCACCGGTCAGCGCGGTGTGCAGCGCGTGGTGGAAGTCGTCGTTCCACTGTGCCTGTAGTCCGAGGCCGCCCTCCTCGCGGGGGGTGATGAACCGGGGGTCGTTCAGATCCGATTCGGCGATCAGGAAGAGCTGCCGGCCCAGATCGGCGGCGAGGCTGTCCACCGACGTCGACAGCTCCTCCAGGAAGTGCAGCGCGCGCGTGTCCCGCAGCGCGTGCACCGCGTCAAGCCGCAGTCCGTCCAGCCGGTAGTCGCGCAGCCACGCCAGCGCGCTGCCGATGAGATACGCACGCACCTCGTCCGAGCCGGGCGCGTCCAGGTTGACCGCCGATCCCCAGGGCGTCTGATGAGTGTCCGTGAAGTACGGCCCGAACGCGGGCAGGTAGTTGCCGGACGGGCCGAGGTGATTGTGCACGACGTCGAGGACGACACCCAGGCCGAGCTCGTGCGCCCGGTCGACAAAGCGCTTCAGCGCCTGCGGGCCGCCGTACGGCTCGTGCACGGCCCACAGCGACACACCCTCGTACCCCCATCCGTGCCGCCCCGGGAACGGGCACAGCGGCATCAACTCGACGTGGGTGACGCCCAGTTCCTGGAGATGGCCGAGCCGCTCGGCGGCCGCGTCCAGCGTGCCCTCGCGGGTGTACGTCCCCACGTGCAACTCGTACAGGACCGCGCCCGGCAGCGGACGACCCGCCCAGTCCGCGCGCCAGCCGTAGAGTTCCGGGTCGACCACCGCGCTCAGCCCGTCGGGGCCGTCCGGCTGTCGCCGTGAGCGGGGATCGGGCAGCACGGGGCCGCCATCCAGCGCGAAGCCGTACCGCGTCCCGTCCCGCGCCTCCGCGTCACCCGTCCACCAACCCGCACGCTCCGGATCGCGCTCCAACGCGCGCGTGGTGCCCTCGCAGTGGAGTGTCACCCGGTCGGCCTGCGGTGCCCACACCTCGAACCGCACAGACGGTTCCCCCTTGTCTGCTCACCGTTTGTCTGCTCACCGTTGTCTGCATTTCTGTGACGTAGCTCGTACATGGTGCGTGACGCGAGATCAATTCGCTTTCGAATCTCCCCTTTTGCCGCGTGTCCGCCACCTCGAACGGTCCGGTCGGCCGCGGCGGCTGTTTCTGTGTGTTCTGGACACCCCGCCCGCGCTGCCCGACAATCACCAACGTGACGTCGTCCTTCGAGTTCCACACGTACCCCGCGCGGCTGTCCGACGCGGAGCGCGACCGGGCGCTGAAGGCGCTCCGTGACGGCGTCGCCCTCGGGCGGCTCTCGCACGACACGTTCATCCGGCGCATGGAGCTGGCGCTCACCGCCCGAAGGTCCGATGAACTGGCCGTGCTCACCGCCGATCTGCCCACCGAGAGCCGCTGGTCGAAGGCGGTGTTCGGCACTGTCGAGGCGATCTCCGGCTTTTCCGTACGGATGCGCAGGGCCTGGCAGGCCGAGAAGCTCCCGAAGCTGCTGCTGCCCCACCCCGCGGGCATGTATCCCCTGCGGATCGGCCGCGACCCCGCCAGCGGTCTGCGGCTCAACCACGAGACGGTGTCCCGGGTGCACGCCGAACTGAGCCGACAGGGCGGCCTGTGGGTCCTGCGCGACCTTGGCTCGACCAACGGCACGACCGTCAACGGGCGGCGCGTCATCGGCGCCGCCGTCGTCAGGGACGGCGACCAGATCGGCTTCGGACGGATGACGTTCCGGCTCGCGTCGGACTGAGGGTTGCACGATGTTCCGGCGTAGGTCGGGCTGAGGGTTCGGATGGCGTTCCGGCGCGTGTCGGACTGATCGCCCGGGCGGCCATCGCATGCGTGGCCGACTGACCTCTGGCCTGGGATTCGCGCACCGTTTTCCTCGACTCTCCTTACCTTCCACGGTGTTGACGTACCCCCAGAGGCGTGACTGACTGTGCGTACACCATGCACATCAGGTGAACCGACGGCACCACATATGTGGAGGTGTGCCCTGCCGCCGCTCTCCCGCTACCCGACCGTGGACGAGCTGGGAGCCCGTGCGGCCGCGCTCGTCGCCCGCCGTCCTCGCGACGCTCGGCTGCGCCGCGTGGGCACGTCACGGGCGGGCTCGCCCCTGTGGCTCCTCTCCGTCGGGCACGGCAGCCGCCAGGCCCTCGTCGTCGCCGGACCGCACGCCAACGAACCCGTGGGCGGCGCCACGGTCCTGCGGGTGGCCGAACGGGCGCTCGCCGACCCCCGGTTGTGCGCGGGTGCGGACGCCACCTGGAACCTGCTGCTCTGCCTCGACCCCGACGGCGCCCGTCGCAACGAGGCCTGGCTGTCGGGCCCGTACACCCTCGGCAACTACTTCAGGCACTTCTTCCGGCCCGGCTTCCTGGAACAGCCCGAATGGCTGCCCGAGGGCGCGGACGGGGCCACCCTGCCCGAGACCCGTGCCCTCCTCGACCTCCAGGACGAACTGCGGCCCTTTCTGCAGTGCTCCCTGCACGGGGTCGACGTGGGTGGCGCCTTCCTGGAGCTCACCCGCGAGCTGCCCGGCATCGCCCAGCGCGTCGCGCACACCGCGACCCGCCTCGGCATCCCGCGCGAACTCGGCCCGTACGACACCCTGTACTGGCCGTCGCTGGGCCCCGCCGTCTACCGCATCCCACCGCCGCGCCGTGGAGACCTGGCGGCCGCCATCACCGAGGCCGCGGTCGAGTCCACCTGGTTCCACCCGCACCCGTACGGCACCGTGACAGCGGTCGTCGAAGCCCCCATGTGGGGCGTGGCCGCAGTGGAGGACCCCGCACCGCCCGCCGACGCCGACGCGGTGCTGCGCGCCGTCAGCCACACGCTGCGCCGCGACACCGGGCTGCTGGAAGAGATCCTCGCGCGCGTGCGCCCCGTTCTCGGCGGCTCCCCGGACGTCGCCCGCCTCCTCGCCCCCGTGGACGACTATTTACTGGTCGGCCCCGGTCTCGCCGACTCGTGGGACCCCGACCTGCGTGACGGTGGAGCGCGCCCTCTGCCGCCGCTCAACATCGCGCGCCTCACCGCCCTGCGCCTCGCGGGACGCCGCGTCGCCCTGCGCACCGCCGGGCTGCTGCACCAGCTCGTGACCGGCTCGGGACACGACCCGTGCGGAGTGCTGCCGGAGCTCGACCGGCTGATCGACGAGTGGTGCGCCGACTACCGCGACGGCTGCGGGGCGCGCTGGATCCCGGTCGCGCGGCAGGTCGAGTACCAGGCACGCGTGGTGCTCGCCGTGTTCGATCTCGCCGGGCGCCGCGCGCGCGTGCGCTCCCGTTCGGGTGAGACAGGGTGGGGTTCGCAGGCCGCGGTGCCGATGCATCGGGAATGACGAAAACCATTCAAGCGGTACGGGGCGGCCTGCTCGCGGCGGTCACGCTCCTCACCGTGGGCGCGGCCCCGGCGGCCCCGGCCCCGGCCCCGACCCCGGCTCAGGCGATGCCGCGGCAGGCGGTCCCGGGCAACTGGCTGTACATCACGGTCACCGCCGGCGACGCCCGCTCCAGCGACACACGCGGCACGCTGCTGCTCTGCGATCCGCCTCAGGGGCACGCCCACGCGGCACAGGCCTGCGAGGAACTCCGCACCGCCGAAGGGGACATCACCCGGATCCCGGTCAGGGCCGACGCCCTCTGCCCCATGCTCTACGCACCGGTCACCGCCTCCGCGCGCGGCGAGTGGAACGGCCACCGGGCCGAGTACACCCGCACCTTCTCGAACACCTGCATGATGGGAGTCGAGACTGGCTCGGTGTTCGCCCTCGGGGGCCCTGGGGGCTTCGAAGGCTTTGGGGGCTGATTCTTCAGGCCGGGGCGTCGCGCGCGTGGCGGGCCGCCGCGATCACCGTACGGGCCTGGTGCTCGACCTGGTGGTTCAGGGGAACCCAGCGGGCACGGAAGCGGTCGGCGAAGGCGTCGCTCCAGGCGGCGACGAGCCGTTCGAGGTGTGGCACCTCGCGGTCGCCCGTCTCCCTGAGGACCCGCAGCAGCATCGCGGCGGCCCGCAGCGGAAGCCGGCGGCCGAACGCGTCGACACTGCCGACGTACGCCATCGTCGTGTTCGTCGGTGGTGTCCGGGCCCAGTCGTCGGCCAGGCCCGGCACCAGTTCCAGCGCCCACTTGGCGGCGCGCAGGAGCGGCCCGTCGGGGCCCTGGAGCCGCGGCAGCGCCTCCGCGAGTACCGCCTCCACCTGGAGCGTGTCCCGCAGGAGCCTGCGCGCCAGCCGTCGCATCGCCGCCCCGGGGGCCGGGTGCGGCGTCGGGTCGTCCACCAGGTCGCTGGCCCACATCGGCACCTCGACGACGGCGGTGAGACCGCCGTACCGGTGGGCGTGGTACCAGGTGCTGTGCCGCGCGTCGTCGGGCATGCTCGGGTAGGCCGTGTCCAGGCCGGGAGCCGGCATCACATGCACCCCGGGCCCGGAGGCGGGCCAGCCCGCGGCGTCCGACGCGGCCGTCTCCACCGGGATGTGCAGTTCCGCCGCGGACTTGGCGAACGGCTCGGCGAGCCCGGGGATGTCCTTGGTCAACTGCACCCAGCTGCCGCCCAGATCGGTGCCGTGCAGGCTGACCTGGAGGTAGGGCCGTACTTCGTCGATCACTTGGATCAGGGCGAGGGTCTCGGGCGGCAGCCGGTCGGGCGGCAGCACGGACGGGGACCACTCCGGCTGCTCGGGCCCGGCCGGGCGGAAGAAGCCGAGGTGGTAGTCGAACAGGGTGCGCGGCGCGGGCGTCACATGGAGGCTCGCCCCGTCCGGGTCCGCGCAGAGCAGGAAGTGCCAGGAGGTGTCGACCCGTAACTCCCGCTCGTGCATGACCCGTTCGGCCACCGACAGCACGGTCGAGCCGCCGGTCGGCTCGTTCGCGTGGGCGCCCGCCACGACGAGGACCGCGCGCCGTGCGTGTCCCATGGACAGCAGATGGATGGGTCTGCCCGCGCGCGAGACGCCGACTTGTCTGAGCGCGCACAGGCCGGGCCGGTGAGCCGCCAACGCCCGCGCGGACGAGACGATTTCGGTCACAGTGGGGTAGCGCAACTCCGGCAGGAGACTCACCCCCGACTTGTCTGCCCTGCGTCGCTTTCCGCAGTACTCCACGGACTGAGTGAACTGTCAAGGAGATGAAGGGGCGGCTCCAGGGGGCGCCAAAAGGCATTTACCGTTGGCAGGGGGGTGTGCGCCGACGGATGGCGAATCCAGCGCTGATGCAGGTTGCGCTCAGCAAGTGTCAGTAACCTCGCGCGGACCGAGTCGGAGGGAGCCGGGTCACCGGCTTCACTCGCATGGGTGTACGAGGCCTGCGGTCCGGGCGTTGCGATGGTCGGCTGGGACCAATCGCGCGGGTCCAGCGCGCAGACCCGAGGCGGGAGGCCGGCGGTGCTTTGTCCCCACGGGCTTCCCGGTCTTCTCGGGCATTACAGTCATCCCGGTCCTCTCGATCATCCCGATCATCCCGACCATCCCGACCATCCTGGTCTTCCCGGTGAAGGCGCACCGGTGTCCACCCCGACGGGACCGCCGTCGGCGGCTCCCGGTGCCGGGCCTGCGCGTCGGAGCCCGTGGACAGGGGGCTCGTCCGCGCTGCTGAGCCTGTGGCCGGAGAGCGTGTCCGCGTCGCCGAGTCACTGTCCCGCGCTCCGGTCCGAGGCGGAGAGTCCGCGGTCGGGGCACGGGCCGGTGCCTGAGGAGGCGTGGAGGGAGCGCGCCTCCGCGCCGGCTCAGACGCCGAGCCTGCCGCCTCCCATTGGCCCGGTGTCTGACACCGGCCTGCTGCCTTTCACCGGCTCGGCGCCCGGCAGCAGCCCGCCGCCTCTCACCGGCCCGGCGGCGAGGACGGAATCGCCGACGAGGACGGCCGAACCGACGAGGTCGGGCTTGGCAACGAGGTCGGGCGAACCGACGAGGTCGGGCTTGGCAACGAGGTCGGGCGAACCGACGAGGTCGGGCTTGGCAACGAGGTCGGGCGAACCGACGAGGACGCGCTCGGCGACGAGGTCGGCCGAACCGGCAAGCACGGGCCCGGCCACTACTACGGGCTCGGCCACGACTACGTGCCCGGCGACGATTACGGGCTCGGCGACGATTACGGGCCCCGCGACGACTACGTGCCCGGCGACGCCTTCGGGCTCACCGACAGGGACCGGATCGCCGTCGGAGAACCGTCCCGCGCCCCCGCCCCCGAGCCTCCTCGCCGCCCACACCGAGCGCGACCCCTACCCGCTGTATCGCATCCTTCGTGAACGCCATCCCCTCGTGTACGACGAGCCGTTCGGCGCCTGGCTGGTCAGCCGGTACGCCGATGTGCGCGCCGCGCTCGCGGACCCGCGGCTCGTCGCGGTGCCGCCCGGACGCACCCTGGCCCACCTGGAGGGCGGCACGCACAGCGCGCACCGGGCCGTCGTCTCCCCGGCGTTCCGCGGGGCCGCGCTGGCCGCTCTGAGCGCCGGTGTCGCGCGCACGGCGTTCGTCCTCGCCCGCCGTCTCGCCGCGCGCCAGGAGGCCGATCTCGTCACCGAGTTCTGCCAGTGGCTGCCCACCGCGGCGGCCGTTGCCGCGCTCGGGCTGCCGTACGAGGACACCGCGCGCGTGCACGCCTGGTGCCGGACGGGCCTCGACCATCTCGGCGGCCGGCACCCCGAACTCGACGCCTTCCTGCGCCCGTACATCGCCCGCCGCCGCGCTCACCCGGGTACCGATCTGCTGTCGGCGCTGTGCACTGCGCGGGCCGACGGGCGCCCCTTGTCGGACGAGACCGTGGCGGGTCTGGCGGGGTCTCTCCTGGGCGCGGGCGGCGAGGCGACCGCAGGGGGCCTTGCGTCGTTTTTCGCCAACCTCCTGGATCACCCGGGCCAGTTGGGTGTCGTGCGCGCCCGTCCCGCGCTCGCGGCCGGTGCCTGGGCCGAGTCGCTGCGCCGCGATCCGCCGCTGCATGTGGTGCTGCGGCGGGCCGTCGAGCCGGTCGGCGCGATACCCGTGGGCGCCACCGTCGCGTGTCTGGTGGGCTCCGCGGGCCGGGACCCCGCACGGTTCGCCGACCCGGACCGCTACGACGCCTTCCGCACCGACCCCGGGCAGCTCGCCCATGGCTCCGGACGGCACTTCTGCCCCGGCGCCCTGCTTGCCCGGCTCACCGCGGAACATGGCCTGCGCGCCCTGCTCACGGTCCTGCCGGACCTCCGGTGGGTCCCGGGCTTCCGGCCCACCCCGGAGGGCCTGATCAGTCGCTCACCGCGGAGCCTTCCGGTGCGTCTGCGCTGACCCGCTCCAGCAGCACGACGGGCAACTGCTCGAAAAGTTCCGCCACGCGCGCGTGCCCCGTGAACTCCCGCGCGGGGGAGAGCACATCGGTCCACCGCCCCTCGGGGAGCGGGAGCACGGTGTCGCGCCAGCCGCCCGCTTCCGCCAGCCGCAGCGACAGCCGGGTGACGGCCGTGACCACCTCCCCGGAGCGTACGAACGCCACACAGTGCGCGGCGCCGGGACCCTGCGCCGTCAGCGGTGCGTACGTCGCCGAGTCGCCGAAGACGGCGGAGCGCCGCCCGCGCAGCCGCAGTGCCCCCGCGGTCAGCGCGGCCTTCGCCGACGGCTGCTCCTGAGGTGCGAACGGCCGCCGGTTGTCCGGGTCCACCAGCGCCAGATATTCGCCCTCGGTGCCTTGGTAGACGTCCGGCACCCCGGGCATCGTCAGATGGACCAGAGCGGCCCCCAGGACGTTCGCCCGCACATGCGGCGCCAGGGCGGCCCGGAAGTCGGTCACGCGCCGCCCGGGCGCCCCGCAGGGCCCCTCCGCGACGAACGCCGCCACCGCTTCCTCGTACGCGGCATCCTGCTCGGTCCAGGCGGTGTGCAGCCCGGCCTCCCGGATGTGCTTCAACAGGGCCCCCTGAACCCGCTCCGCGTCGGCCGGGCCGAGCCCGAACACCGTCTGCCACGCGGCCCACGCCACCTGCGGGTCGGGCACGCCCGCGCCGTCGCGGGTCACCTCGGTCAGGACGTCGGCCCACTGTCCGGGGCACTCGGTGAGCACGGAGAGGGCGGCTCGTACGTCGGCGCTGCGTTTCGTGTCGTGCGTCGACAGGGCGGTCCCGGTGGCGGGCCAGTCGCGCTGCACGCGCGCGCAGTAGGCGTGGAAGTCCTCCGGGGACACGGCCGGGCTCCCGGGGTTCCCGCCCACCTCGTTCGCCGACATCTGGGGGACATAGCGGTAGAACGCGGTGTCCTCCATGGACTTGGCCCGCAGCGCGGACGAGGTCTGCGCGAACCGGGCCCGGAACTCGGCGTGCCCGGGCCCGTCACCGGCCCGCCCGAGCACCAGGTCCCGTACGACGTCCACGGCGTGCGCCTCCTCGGGCACCGTGAAGACCGCCCGGGCCTCGGCGGCGGCCTCCTCGGTGACCACCAGGGCGGCGTCCGAGGAGGGGTAGGGCCGGTACACCTCAAGGCGGACGAGGAGTTCCCGCAGTGCGGTGCCCAGCGCCCAGGGGGCGTGGTCGCGCAGCGCCGGGTCCGGGGAGTCCGTGCACAGCCGGTTCGCCACGCGCGTGAGACGTTCGACCTCGGTGGCCAGTTCGTGCGTGACCACCTTGTACGCCGCCCGGCGCACCGTCGGCTCCCAGTGGCCGCCCCGGTCGCTCTGAGGGGCCGCGAAACGCCGGTACTGGCCGAGGAGTTCACCCGCGCCCGCCGGGTCCGTGAAGAGGCCGTCGATGTGCCTCAGCGCGTCGTAGCCGGTGGTGCCCGCGACGGGCCACGCGGCGGGAAGCGGCTCGCCGTCCGCGAGGATCTTCTCGACCACCGTCCAGCGCCCGCCGGTCGCCTCGTGCAGTTGGCGCAGATACGTGTCCGGGTCCGCGAGTCCGTCCGGGTGGTCGATGCGCAGCCCGTCCACCACGCCGTCGTCGAGCAGCTCAAGGATCTTCGCGTGGGTCGCCGCGAACACCTCCGGGTCCTCGACGCGCACCCCGATGAGCTCCGAAATGCTGAAGAACCGGCGGTAGTTGAGCTCGGTACGGGCCAGCCGCCACCACGCCGGGCGGTACCACTGCGCGTCGAGCAGCTGCGGCAGGGGCAGGTGCGCGGTGCCCTCGCGCAGCGGGAACGCGTGGTCGTAGTAGCGCAGGACGTCGCCGTCCACCTTCAGATGGCCGATCTCCGTGCCGAGCCGGCCCCCGAGCACCGGCAGCAGCAGCTGCCCGCCCTGGGCGTCCCAGTCGATGTCGAACCAGCGCGCGTAGGGCGACCGGGGCCCCTCACGCAGCACCTCCCACAGGGGGTGGTTGTGGCGCGGAGACATCGCCATGTGGTTCGGCACGATGTCCACGACCAGACCAAGACCGTGTTCCCGCGCGGTGCGCGCCAAGGAGCGCAGCCCGTCCTCCCCGCCCAGTTCGTCCCGTACGCGCGCGTGGTCCACCACGTCGTAGCCGTGCGTCGAGCCCGGGACCGCTTCCAGCACGGGGGACAGGTGCAGATGGGAGACGCCGAGCGAGGCCAGATACGGCACGGCGGCCTCGGCGGCCCCGAAGGGGAACTCCGGCTGGAGCTGCAACCGGTACGTGGCGGTCGGCACGACGGGAACCACGGGCTCGGCAACCACGGGCCCGGGAGTCACCGGTTCTGGACGCTCAGGTGTCATGGAGACCTACGTACCCGCCCTGCCGCCTTTCGTGTCATCGACGCACGCAAACGGGCACGCGCGCGTGTCCCAAAAGAACCCTCTACGCGCGCGTGCCCCGGAGAACGACCACGTCACCGCCTCTAGGCGGGCCGATGCAACACCGTCATGCTCCGGTCGACCAGTGTCAGCCGGTCCCCGGCCTCGATCTTCGCGCCCGTTCCCGGTGCCACTCCCTCCGGGCGTGCCGTGTCGACGATCACCTGCCACTGACGGCCGTGATTCACCGGCACCACGAACTCCAGGGACTGCGACGAGGCGTTGAACATCAGCAGGAAGGAGTCGTCGGCGATGCGCTCCCCGCGCGGGCCGGGTTCGGAGATCGCGTTGCCGTTCAGGAACACGGACAGGGCGCGCGCCGTCGCGGAGCCCCAGTCGCGCTCGGTCATCTCCTCGCCCTCCGGGGTGAACCACGCGATGTCGGACAGTTCGTCGTGCGTGCCCTGGACGGGGCGCCCGTGGAAGAACCTGCGGCGCCGGAAGACCGGGTGGTCGCGCCGCAGCCACACCATCGCGCGCGTGAACTCCAGCAGCTCGCCGCCTTCCTCCGGCCACGGCACCCAGGACACCTCGCTGTCCAGGCAGTATCCGTTGTTGTTGCCGCCCTGGGTGCGCGCGAACTCGTCGCCGTGGCTGAGCATCGGCACACCCTGGGAGAGCATCAGCGTGGCGATGTAGTTGCGCCTCTGGCGTGCCCGCAGGGCCAGGATCGACTCGTCGTCGGTCTCGCCCTCGACACCGCAGTTCCAGGACCGGTTGTGGCTCTCGCCGTCGCGGTTGTCCTCGCCGTTGGCGTGGTTGTGCTTGTTGTTGTAGGAGACGAGGTCGTTCAGCGTGAAGCCGTCGTGACACGTCACGAAGTTGATGGACGCGAGGGGGCGGCGGCCGTCGTCCTGGTAGAGGTCTGAGGAGCCGGTCAGACGGGACGCGAACTCGGCCAGCGTGCGGGGCTCGCCGCGCCACATGTCCCGTACGGTGTCGCGGTACTTGCCGTTCCACTCGGTCCACAGGGGCGGAAAGTTGCCCACCTGGTAGCCGCCCTCGCCGACGTCCCAGGGCTCGGCGATCAGCTTCACCTGGGACACCACCGGGTCCTGCTGCACCAGGTCGAAGAACGACGACAGCCGGTCCACCTCGTGGAACTGCCTGGCCAGCGTGGCCGCGAGGTCGAAGCGGAACCCGTCGACGTGCATTTCGGTGACCCAGTAGCGCAGCGAGTCCATGATCAGCTGGAGCACGTGCGGGGAGCGCATCAGCAGGGAGTTGCCGGTCCCCGTGGTGTCCGTGTAGTAGCGCTGGTCCTCCGCGAGGCGGTAGTACGAGGCGTTGTCGAGGCCCCTGAAGGACAGCGTCGGGCCCAGGTGGTTGCCCTCGGCCGTGTGGTTGTAGACGACGTCCAGGATGACTTCGATCCCGGCCTCGTGCAGGGCCCGGACCGCCGACTTGAACTCCAGGACCTGCTGGCCGCGGTCGCCCCAGGAGGCGTACGCGTTGTGCGGGGCGAAGAAACCGATCGTGTTGTAGCCCCAGTAGTTGTTCAGGCCCATGTCCACCAGACGGTGGTCGTTCACGAACTGGTGCACGGGCATCAGTTCCAGCGCGGTGACACCCAGCTTGGTCAGGTGTTCGATGATCGCCGGGTGGGCGAGCGCCGCGTAGGTGCCGCGCAGTTCCTCGGGCAGCTCCGGGTGCTGCATCGTGAGGCCCTTCACATGGGCCTCGTAGAGCACCGTGTGGTGGTACTCCGTGCGCGGCGGTCGGTCGTCGCCCCAGTCGAAGTACGGGTTGACCACCACGGACGTCATCGTGTGCGGCGCCGAGTCCAGGTCGTTGCGCTTGTCGGGCTCCCCGAAGTGGTAGCCGTACACCTCCTCGCCCCACTCGATCGCACCGCTGATGGCGCGCGCGTACGGATCGAGCAGCAGCTTCGCGGAGTTGACGCGCTGCCCGTGCCCGGGGTCGTACCGCCCGTGCGCACGGAAGCCATAGCGCTGTCCGGGCATGATGCCGGGCAGATATGCGTGCCGCACGAACGCGTCGCTCTCGCGCAGCTCCACCGCGGTCTCCGAGCCGTCGTCGTGCAGCAGACACAGTTCTATACGGTCGGCGGCCTCCGAGAAGACCGCGAAATTGGTACCGGCACCGTCGTACGTGGCACCGAGTGGATATGCCTCTCCAGGCCAGACCTGCATGGATATGACTCTTCCAGTAGTGCCGTGCCCCGGGGGGCTGCTCCGACCCGAGTCTCCCCGAAAGTGGGGGAACCTCCTATGACTTACGTCCCTCTTACCCAATGACCAGGCATACGTCGTGTGCCGAACCAGTGGGGCTCGAAACACTCCTGGACGGACCAGGGGAGCAGGGGGAAATGTGCGCAGGACAGTGCACCGCCATCTGGGCAAGGTGGTGGCGGGTACGGCCATCGCGGTGGCCGGGACAGCGGTGATGATCGGTATCACGCTGCCGGGCTCGGCGGGGGCCGACGACTCGGGCGGAAGCCAGGCGAGCGGTCGGACCGCGCAGGGGACGGGGCAGGAGCAGGCGGCCGTGCAGCCCGGCGTCGTCGAGCAGGTGCCGGACGAGGGTGACAAGGGCATTGGCCGTGACCCGCTGACCGACGACGAGACCGAGCGGGTCGAGCGCCTCGCCCTGAACCAGCAGTTGCTCAGGTCCGCCGAGGATGTCGAAGGGGACCGCGGCCCGCAGCGGATCGGCGTCGACCTCGCCGAGCCCGCGGCGAGCGAGCTGGGCGACCCGAACGCGCCGCGCCGTGCCGAGGTCCGGTTCTACGACTACAAGGACGACGCGCTCGTCACCAAGACCGTCAACCTCGACACCGGGAAGATCGAGCGGACCGACACCCAGCACGGTGTCCAGCCGCCCATCAGCCGCGACGAGATGACCGAAGCCGCGCAGCTGCTGATCGCCGACCCGCTCGGCGCGGGCCTGAAGGCCGACTACAAGGACGCCACGGGGAAGGCACTCACCTCCCCCGACCTGCTGATCCTCAACAGCATGGTCTACCGCGCGGCCCCGGGCGTCCGGCCCGCCGCGCTCGCGGACTGCGGCACGCACCGCTGTGTGCGGCTCTTCCCGAAGGTCAGGAACGGTCCCTGGATCGACAGCCGTGACCTGGTGATCGACCTGAGCGCCCGCAAGGTCGTCAAGCTCGCCTAGCCGGCGCCACCGCCATCAGCTCTCCTTTCCCACTCACCTCCTTCTCTGCTTTCGCAAGGAGTCTCTTCGTCATGCGCGTAAAGGGTTTGCTCAGCGGCGTCCGACCGCGGGGAATCAACGTCCGACCGCGAGGAATCAGCCGTGTCCACAGCCGGACGGCGGTGCGCCTCTCGGTGGCCGCACTGGTCGTCGGTGCGGCCACGACCGTGGGACCCGCGGTCGCCCAGCCCAAGGCCGCTCCCGCGGCAGCCGCCGAATGCAGTGCGGCGTACCGGATCGAGCAGAAGCTCTCCACCGGCACCACCTGGCGGATGTGCTGGCACTACGAGAGCGAGGCCGGGCTCGTCCTGGAGAACATCTCGTACCAGCCCAAGGGCGAGGCCCGCCCGATCAAGGTCCTCACCAGCGCCAAGCTCGGCCAGATCCACGTCCCCTACGACGACGGCAAGGCGGAGTACGACGATCTCACCGGCGCCGGTTTCGGGCAGGGCCTGATGAATCTGGCCCCGGGCGAGTGTCCCGGCGGCACCATCAAGACGGTCAAGATCCCCAACGCCTGGGACCCGGAGCACCCCACCGCCAACGGCCTGTGCACCACGACCCGTACGCGCGGCCACGCCTATCGCATGCAGGGTGACACGGCGAGCAAGGTCTACCAGACCCAGGGCAAGGACCTGCTGATCTACACCGTCAACCAGGTCGGCTGGTACGAGTACATCACCGAGTGGCGCTTCCAGGACGACGGCACCGTCAACATGAACGTCGGCGCCACCGGCAGTCTCTCGCCCGGCGACTACAACGCGGGCGACGGCCGCGGCTGGCCGATCGGCAAGGGAGCCAGGTCGTACGCCACCAGCCACAGCCACAACGTCTTCTGGCGGCTCCAGTTCGCCCTGGACGGCTCCACCAAGAACAAGGTCGAGCAGTACGACTCCGTGGTCAGCCCGCCCGCGAACGGCAACGAGGGGCCGACCAACAAGACCACCCTCACCAAGGTCACCAAGGAACTCGCCGGCGACGCCAAGAACATGCGCTGGTGGCGCGTCGTCAGCGACATCGGCAAGAACAAGGACTGGCACGCGCGCTCGTACGAGATCGTCCCCGGCGCCACCACCAAGTACCCGGGGCGCAGCTTCACCAAGCACGACATCTACTTCACCGAGTACAACCAGTGCGAACAGTTCGCCAGCAACAACCCGGGCAACTGCGGTACCGGAGCCGGTAATTCCGTCGACAAGTGGGTCAACGGACAGACGCTCACCCACCCCGTCGCCTGGGTCAACGTGGGCTTCCACCATGTCGCGCGCGACGAGGACCAGCAGCCCATGCCGGTTCACTGGCAGGGTTTCTCCATCGCCCCGCGCGATGTCACGGCTATGAATCCGCTCACGCCGCCGGCGCTCGCCAACCAGAACGGGCAAGGCTAAAACGGTAGTTGAGAAATGACCTGTCCATCGGGCTGCACCGCTGACCGCTCCCGGAGTACCCTTCCTTGATCGTTGAGTGGGGGCTTGCTCCACGCGAGAGCTCGGGGGAGCGGAAGGCGGTGCGCGGGTGGGCTCGGGAGGGCTGGAGTTGCCTCCTGGTGACGAGGGTCACGAGGGGAACTCCACAGATGTCCCACCCGGTGCGGTGTCCCTGGCACGGCCGATGGAAATGGGATCTATTGGACCGGAACTGGACTGGGGCGCCGACGCCTGGAGCGAGGTGCGTACGCGCGCCCAGCGGGCCGGGCGCGCCTACATCTGGCTGAACCTGGTCGAACAGCGGCTGCGCGCGGTCGTGGCCGCTGTTCTCCGGCCCATCTACGAACCCGTCCACGGCGACGAATGGGTGGTCGCCGCCGCCGGACCCGCAGGGCAGGAGTGGGTCCAGCGCGCGGTCGCCGTACGCGAAGTCAGCCGCCGCAAGGGGTACTTGCTCGACCCCGCCGACGACAACGTGCTCAGCTTCCTGACCCTGCCGCAGCTGCGCGAGCTGATGGTGCAGCACTGGCCGTGCTTCGAGCCGTACTTCGACGAGCGCCGCGACGTCGAACTCGCCCTGGACGAACTGGAAGTCACCCGGAACGTCGTCTCGCGCAACCGTGCCCTGTCCGAGGCCGTCCTCGCACAGGCCGAGCGGGCCGCGTCGAAACTCCTGGAGATACTCGGCGCCGGCAGCGACGTGCCCTCCGCACGCAGGCTGCCCGTCGACGCCGTGGAGAACCTGGTCGGCGACCGGTACGCGGACGTGGTCGGTGTGCACTCGGACCGGGTGCGGCTGCTGCGCCAGTTCCCCGCCGAGGACCTCTTCGGCGGCGCCCGCCGCCTCGACGTCATCGGCATCGGCCTGAACCTGCTCGTGCAGAACTTCTCCGGACGACGGCTCGTGCGGCTCGCCGAGTCGGGCTGCCGGGTCCGGCTGCTTTTCCTGAACCCCGCGTCCAGCGCGGTGAAGCGGCGCGAGCGTGAACTCGGAATCAAGCGCGGCGAGTTGAGTCGCGCCGTCGAGATGAACATTCTGCACATGCGCCGGGTGCGGTCCAAGCTGCGCGACCCGGGTGCCTTCGAGATCCAGGTCTACGACGAGACGCCCCGCTTCACCGCGTACCTCGTGGACGGGGACGGCTCGGACGGCATCGCGGTCGTGCAGTCCTATCTGCGCCGGACGCGGGGCATGGAGGCGCCGGTGCTGGTACTGCGCGGCGGGGGCCGGCTGGTCAAACCGGACGAGCTTGATGAAGAAGGGCTTTTCTCGACATACCGCGAGGAGTTCGAGCTGGCCTGGGCGGATTCACGGCCGGTCTCCTGATACTCCGGCGCGCTCTGACGCCCTCGCGGCCGGGAAGGGGAATGCGGCCCTCGGATTGTCAGTGGTGCATGGGATCGTGGAGACCACTGGGGGAAAGCACCACGAAGAAGGGGGGCCGCCCATGGGCTGGCACCAGGAGCTGCTGACCGGCTTCGACCTGGAGACGACCGGTACGGATCCGCGCGAGGCGCGCATCGTCACGGGGGCTGTGGTCGAGGTCAAGGCCGGAAGTCTGCAAGGGCACCGCGAGTGGCTGGCCGATCCGGGGGTGGAGATTCCGGCGGACGCGGTGGCGGTGCACGGGATCACTAACGAACGGGCGGTGGCGGAGGGCAGGCCGGCCGATCAGGTCGCCGACGCGATCGCAGGCGTCCTCGTCTCGTCCTGGCAGTCGGGCGTCCCGGTCGTCGCCTACAACGCGGCCTTCGATCTGACCCTGCTCTCCGCCGAGCTGCGGCGGCACGGTCTGCCGTCCCTGCGCGACCGTCTGGGCGGCGTTGATCCGGCGCCCGTCATCGACCCGTACACGATCGACCGCTCGGTGGACCGCTACCGCCGCGGCAAGCGCAACCTCGAAGCGGTCTGCACGGAGTACGGGGTATCGCTGGACACCGCCCACGACGCCTCCGCCGACGCCCTCGCCGCGGCCCGGCTGGCCTGCGCGATAGCCGACCGGCACCCAAAGGTCGCGGCCCTCGGCCCGGCGGACCTGCACCGCCGCCAGATCCAGTGGTACGCCGAGTGGGCGGCCGACTTCCAGAGCTTCCTACGCCGCAAGGGCGACACGGACGCGGTGGTGGACGGCGTGTGGCCGCTGCGGGACCTGGCGGACGAGCGGGTCTGAGCGCCCGTGGGTTCGAGGCTTGGTCGTCGAGCGGGTCTGAGCCTGCCTGGTTTCGGGGCCTGGCAGATGAGCGGGTCTGAGCGCCTCTGGGTTCGGGACTCGGCGGTCGAGGGGGTCTGAGGCCGCCTGGCTGCGGGGGCTGGCGGTCGAGTGGGCCTGAGCCTGCCTGGCTGCGG